>JBAWYZ010000127.1:0-6708 GCA_037143255.1 Leptolinea sp.
CCACGAAACTGTGCCCCTGGTGGCAAAGCACGGATTGCAATATCGCCTGCAGCGGACTGCGCTGGTATTGCCGCAGACGGATTCCGCCGGCGCGCTCGGTAAAGGCAACCGGGTTGAGCAGCAAGGTTTTTAGCAAGTTCAGCGTGTTTTGATTGGTTTTCATTCTCAAAATATTTTCCGTCATCTTTTTGTGGTGATAAACCCTAAGGGTCTCAAAGACCCTTAGGGTTTGAGGGACCGACTGATCCGCACAGGCCGCGGTTGAATTCATTGAAGAAAGAAACTCCGGATCAGCGCAGCCAGCGCCATCAACCCGGAACTGCCGGAAGCCAACCCGGCCCACATCTTGAACTGCGTCACCCCGTCTGTGTCGGCCCGGATGCGCAGTTCGTGGTCGCGAACTGCGGTTTCCAAAGAAGCAATGCGGTGGTTGGCCAATTCACGGTCATGGGTATGCAGGGCGCGCAGGGCGTCCAATTCAGCCCGCAATAGGTCGATGGCATGGCGTATCTGCCCGGCAAAAAGGGCGGCCTGGTGTTCTTCTACTGCGGGTTCATACGGGTTCATGGTTTTTCCTTCTTTCGTAAGGTCTAAGGGACGGATGTTTCGGACAGGGAGCGTAGGTTTCGGGCAGACAGCAGCGGCTCAGCGGGGACGGTGCAGAGATCCATAGCAAGATATTCCATCCATCCTTTTACTCGGTGAGCGGCTGCGGACTGCCCGGCTGCGTCTATCCCGCAGCGCCGCTGCGCCGGCCGGCGTTCTCGCCCAATTCCTGAACCACCTCGGCCAACGCCTGGTTGAGGAAATCCGCCAGGTTTTCGCCGCCGGTCATCTGCTTCTGAGTCTTCAGCAGCGCGCTCAACCGGCTGGATGTTTTGCCAACCGTATCCAGAATTTGCAGCAGTTCTTTCAGGCTTTTACCTTCATCAGCCAGTTCAACCACGCGCGGCAGCAGACATTGCAGCATGCTGACAGCGGATTGCAGCGCATCAGCGGCGCTGTCTTCAATGGTCTCTTTCTGGGGTGGGACGGTTGTGCGGCGGGTTCTAGGTTTGGGCATGTTTTCTCCGGTACTGGAATTGATGTTCTAAGCTATAGATAGTTTACAACCTCACAGCGAAAATACAACCTGCCAATAATAGAAGTTTTGTTCAAAAAACCTGCCAAAAGTAGAATATACTTCTTCCAATAATTCGCTGAACCGCTGAAAAAACGGAGGCGTTAAATTGTTCAGGGACAAAACTATTAACCACGAAATCCCAGCCATTCTCAATATGATTATTAATTCCACTCAGGCCATCCAAAATCAGTCCCCCCTTCTCGGGTTCGACTACAAAGGCGTCCGTTTTGTGATTGCGTAGCGCCCTTATCCCCCGCCTTCCCCAAAATCTGCTTATAGATTTGGGGGAAGGGCTGTTTTCTTTGTAAAATATTGTGCCTTACCCTTTAATTACTTCGCCTCCCCTAAATTCTGTTCTTTGGAATTTGGGGGAGGTTGGGAGGGGGCTTTACACGGTAATTTCAAAAACTATATTAAGAATTGCTGCCGAATGCACAAAAAACACGAAAAAGGATGGGAAAGGCAAACCCTAAGCGGCTTTACAGTTTTGTTGGGTTAGTCCGAACTCTATTGACAAAACCCTCTTTTTGACTTATTCTATGATTGGACTTATCTCATCAAATTGAGGAAATTGACGGATTTTGATAGGCAGGCAATGATTCGAAGACTTGCGGATTTATTGAGAATCAAGAAAGAGAAAGCTCAATCATTTATTGAGCTGGCTTTGGTTTTACCCATTATTCTCTTAATTCTGCTTGGGGTGGTTGAAGTCTCTTTCTTTATCAGCCGTTACCTGGATGTGATGGACTTGACCCGCGAAGCCGCCCGGGTTGCCTCAAACCTTGATCCTCAAATTGGCAAAGGTTGGAGTCCCAATACTTACGGTTGTGATAAGGAAAAATTTCCTTATAATTTTTATTACACTACCGCCTGCATTTTTGCGCCGCCGGTCCCGTGTGCTCTTTTACCCACATCACCCCCAACAGAAAATCCATTTTGCGGTGGTATAAATCCGGTTGTCTCTATGAATCCCGCAGTTGATGATGTAGTTATTTCGATATTTGCTATTCACACCCCTATTACCGGCCCACGTGCCCTTACCCAAACGGTGTTGAATGCCTACCCTGAGTTAAACCCCATAGTGTACCCAACTTCACCTCCACCTGGCCTCGCAGACTCCCTGAGTACAGATGGGTATTGGGCTTTTTCCACTCGCGATACCCCTCGCACCGATCCCCTTGTAGCTCCAGTGGGAAACTGGCAGAAGGATTGTGAGGGCAATGTAGTTCTTTCTGAGCCGCATTATACAACAGCCGTTATTGAGCAGGAAATGAAAAATGTTTCTCACCCGAGAAAAGGAGTCGTGTCTGTTAAATTCTTCTATTGTTACCACCAGGTGCTAGGCCTGCCAATTGCTAACTGGTTCGTTCCCGACCCATTGAGGATCCATGCATACTCTCTTATGCCGCTTCCGGCGGTCCAACCATACCCAACCCCAACCCTCTCACCCCCGTAAAAATAGCTCTAACAGCGGGCAGATCATTGTCATTTTTGCGATGGCATTGATTGCATTGCTTGCCATAACCGGGTTGGCGATTGATTCTGGCTCAATGTATGTTACTTACGCCCAATTGCGCCGGGCAGTAGATGCCGCAGCTGTAGCGGCCGCGAACGATTACAAGGCGGAAATGTGTGTGGGTACGGGTTGTATAGTCTACCCGCCTAAAGCCCGCATGACACTCGCCGCCACAGAAGTCATGAAATTGCACGGCCTGTCTGAATCTTCCCTAAATTTGCAGGTGGAGGTGTGTGACCAATATTCCTCTGGTAACCGTGAAGTTGCCCTTGAAACGCGCCTTGAGGAATTTTATAATCTTTGCCCGGATACAACGACCGCAATGGCCCGCAAACTGGTTTGGGTTGAAGCCACTCAAACCGCTCCTCTATATTTTCTGAGTTTGTTTCGAAATGAGTGGTCCATCCCCTTAAAGGCACATTCCATCTCCGAGGCTGCCCCAATTGATCTGGTGATCGTGATAGACACTTCTGAATCTATGGCAAGCGAAACACCGGGGTATGCTGCGGCAAGGAATTCTCCCCCAGTATCACCTGCTTTTGTGTACCCATATGATTATGACACAAGTGATTGCAATCTTTCTGGCGCTGCAAACTACCCTTGCCAACCACTTGGCAAGGCAAAAGATGCGGCAAAAAGTCTGATCAACACATTGTATCCTGGCTACGATCGCGTGGCCATCGTCGGGTTTGATGTAACTGCAAAGGACAAGTTGAATATACCCATGCAAAGTGTTTTGCAGGATGCCAGAAACGATGTTGACAACCTGCTTGTTCGGGACGATCCACCTTCCGGTTTATTGCGGCAGGAGTGGTTCAACACGACTACCGGTATGCTGGCATTTAATCCGGTCAATCCTGAAGATTTTGATGGCGACGTCGCAGGCGCAGATGCGGATACAACTTGTGACGTAAGTACCGTTTTGACAAGATATGATAAATATGGGCTTTGGAAAGTGGGCGGAGTGGGGTATCCCTGGATTCTCCCTCCTTATGGTGAAGGCGCCCCTTGTGATGCACCAGACAGGTTTGACGCCTATGATTGGGTTGACTTTAGTTCCCACGTCTATACAGATGCAGATGATACAGCCGCGGACTTATGGTTGGTAAATCATGGATGTTCAAATGCTACACATCCTCCGACTTGCCAAGATACAAGTACCCCTCCAAAAACCATCCCCTATTGGACGTATTTTACGCCCAACTCCACCTGTACCGGTTGTGGTGTTCGGGTTGGAGCCGAGGTATTAAAACAGACTGGCCGGCCCAATGCAGTGTGGATCATGGTTGTCTTATCTGATGGTGGGGTAAACCTGAGTGACACGAAAACTGGGTTTCCTAATGGCTATTGTAATGGCAGCACGATGTGGGGGCAAGGCTGCGTTGACTACGCCAAAAGGATGCTAACTATTGGAAATGATACAAATTCTGATGGTATTGATGATGAATATTACTATGGCTTTGGGGACAAGCGGAATTGTTTGAAGGATACCGAGCACTGTCCGCCACAATCGAACGCCCTGAACCATACTACGGATGCCGATCCTTCCAATTCCGCCGCTTATACTGTATATGACTACGCCCTGGACATGGTTGATTATGCAGCTCTAAATAAATCGGATGTTTTAGGTGAAATATCGGGAACCGGGTCGGATATCGCAATTTATGCTATCGGATTAGGTACGGACAAATCATTAACTGGAATAGGAACCCTCCCAATTGGCGCATACTTACTGCGTTATATGGCTGCTGTGGGCGATGACGGCGATCGGACGACAGATGAGTGTATTGACAAGGACATTAACGGGGCGCCTTCACCGAAATCCCCAACAGTTTCGTGCGGGCAGTATTATTATGCATCTGCAGGCAGTGATTTAAGCGCTATTTTTAATGACATATCCAAACGTATTTATTCCAGGTTGACTCAGTGAGGTAAAAATGAAAGCGAAAGACCGAAACCCCGGTTATTTGATTATCCGACGTTTTCAAACGGTCCCAGCCCAGGCACTGGTGGAATTTGCCCTTGCTTTACCAGTTCTTCTGCTGGTGACATTCGGTGTGGTGGAGTTTGGCCGCCTGCTGCAAGCCTGGTTGGCGCTGGAAAATGGCGCCCGCTTTGCCGTGCGCTATGCCGTAACTGGAGAATTTAACAAGGCTTATTGTGCCGAAGCCGGTGCAGCTCTGGTATTCACCATTCAGGACCCAACCGACCCGACAATAACTACAACTATAACAGGTACTGCCGCAGATGGAACCCCTGTGGATTGCAAGGTGGATACTCTGGATACAGACTCAGATATCGTCAAAGCGGAAGCCCGCGAGCAAACTCAAGCATTGCAGGATTGGGCCCGTTTACCTTCCATCCGGGATGCCGCCCTGGCCGGTGCGACGGGCATTGCCCATAACCCGGATGTTTCCGGGGACTATAACCAATACTTGAAGGACGCAAGAACGAGAGCAAATGCTAATATCTTTAGTGAAGTGGATCGCGGCGACCCTAGTAAAATTGGTTTTTTCTACATCTCCATTTGTTCCGACCGGAATGTTCTATTGAATGAAACAGGGTTAATCCCTCCACCCGTTCGCCCCGATGATAACGAGGAAGAGATAAAGCGCCTAAAATTTTATATTGTTGATGCACAATATCCTACCGGGAAAAACGCGGCCAACGACCCGGCGGGCGAGTACTTATTTTACCCAACAGTCTGTCAGTTGTATGACCCGGCTGCTATATACATGGATGATGCCGGTGGCCCGGGCAACCGCGTGCGTGTAACGCTTACCTACCGTCACAACATGATTATGCCGTGGCTGGAAGACTTGTTCGTCTTTACCCTGAATTCCCAAGGCATTCGGCTAACAACGCAACGTGAGGGTGTGGTGGAAAAATTCCGTACCTCGCGTGTAACCGGTCTTTCTTCAGGCAATATGGGCATTGATACGGCTACTCCTACCGCCACCTTTACATTTACACCGACACAAACTTACACCAGTTCTCCTTCACCCACAGCAACTGAGACAAGCACTCCGACCCTGACAAGCACCCGTACACTGACGCGAACCGCAACTCAAGTCTGTGAAACAAATGGTACAGGTATTCGGGCAGAGTATTACAATTGGACTGGTGGTTCTCCACCCTCAAATCCGTTCGCTGGCAGCCCGGCCTTGGTAACAGTTGTCCCGAACATAATTTTCCCCTGGGGAACGGGCGCTCCAGGTACTGGCCAGGTGGGTGAAAATAATTTTGCCGCCCGTTTTGAAGGCCAGGTGATGCCGCTCTATTCTGAAGAATATACCTTTTATACAAAAGCTGATGATGGAGCCAGGTTATGGGTCAATAGTACTAGTCTAGTAAATAACTGGGTCAATCAATCACTTAAAGAAAAATCCGGAAAAATCGCCTTAACTCGTTGTCAAAAATATGATATTGTCATGGAATACTTTGAAAATAGTGGAGGTGCACAGGCTGAATTGTGGTGGGAAAGTGCCTCCTTGTCAAAAATTATTATTCCGCAGATTCACTTATTCCCCGCTGCTGGCTCAGACCCCACCTCTACTGCCATGACACCTACTCGTTTACCAACCTTTACACCAACATTTACGCGTACAGTTACCCTGACACCCACAATTACATTAACGCGTACAGCGACTCTGATTCCTTCCATAACCAATACGCCTCCGAATACCCCGACGAAAACACTCAAGCCAACAAAAACAAATACTCTGCCTCCCACGGCTACCGTGCCGCCCACTGCAACTTTGCCTCCAACGGCGACGTTGCCACCCACAAATACTCCGCTTCCTACCAATACCCTGCAACCCACAAATACTCCGCTTCCTACCAATACTTTGGCGCCATCCAGGACACCGACGAAAACACTGACGCCGACGAAAACACTGACGCCAACGGAGAAAATCTCAACCCCATTTGGTGGTTAATCAATTCATTTAGCAAGTAGTAAGGTGTTGGTTTCTTCAGAAACCAACCACCTTACTATATTTTTCTGCAAATGTGGACAACCTGGGAAAGCGTTACATTTGTCCCCATTAATTACGCGCCTCTTTTAAAT
>JBAWYZ010000128.1:0-6688 GCA_037143255.1 Leptolinea sp.
CAGCCGGTGGAAGTACGATTAAGAACTCCTCATTCAGCCAGGCCAACTCGGCTTCACCGGCCGCGTAGCGGTCATAATCGATTTGCAAGGACTGCTTTGGTAGCGGCAGCCGGCCGGATGTAATTAGTTCCAACCATTCCTCAATTTCCCTGACATCGCAGGAATCTTGCAGACGCAGTGCCTTATCAGGATACGCCGCACATCCCTGGGCAAACAAATCTGTTTTCTCGTGTTCATCAAGCAAATCCGCTTTGTTAAGTATCAGAAGTCCGGCCTCTTCAATTTGCTTGTCAAAGATATACATGACCGATTCGCTGAAAGGCATGGACATTCCTGCCAGGCGGATCTGCAGCAAACGCGAATCGACAAATACCGAATAACTGGCCGGCGCCTCACCACCAGGGCGTAATGCAAGCAAGGGTTTCACCACCGTCGCGATGATATCAGCGCATGAACCGACCGATTCAGCAAAGATGACATCCGGGCGAACTTCGCTTACTAGGCGGTCCAAATGCTCATCTAGATCGTCATAATTACAGCAAAAACACCCGCCAGTCACCTCTACAGTCGGCACACCGGCTAAACGAACAAAAGCAGTGTCTACCAGGTACTTGCCCTGATCATTGGTAATAACTCCCACACGCTGCCCGCGAGCGAGCAGCAGTTTCGCCGCGCCGATAATCGCCGTGGTTTTACCGCTGCCAAGAAATCCACCCACCAGGTGCAGATTCATTCTACTTCATAGCCTTTTCAATCTCTGCAACCAGTTCATTCATGTTCGGAATAATAGACGAATATTTCAACTCCCCGTTGATTACCAGGCTTGGTAAGTTCTTGATGCCCATTTTCATCACCCGCGCCACGTTTTCGCGCAAAGTAAACTTGTATTCCACCAGGTCAACCTCCCCCTTACATTCAGCTACTGCCCGTTTGGCGGCGCTTACCATATAGCCGCATGCTGCGCAGGTATCCGAATCCAGGGTAAAGACCTCCACCAATGGTCGTTTCAAATTTTTGTAATTGGGCAAATCAACTACAATGTCATCAAAGCCGCTCGAATGATAGTTAACCAGCATTTTACGCGCACTTTCTGGGTCACGCAACGCCTGAAGTATGCCCACTATGTTTTCTATTGGGACATCGTAAGGCATGTCACAGCCGGGAGAGAGAACCCGGTTATGTGAACCAAGCTGGTCAAGGGTATCAACCACGTATTTCATGTTATCCTGCTGCGTTCCGAGCAGCATATGGGTTGTCAGCGGAATATTACCGCAAATAGTAATATTATAGCGATCAGTAATTTCCTTTGCAGCCACCAAATTCACATTCTCATCTACTGAGATCGAGTCGGGGTTGGTCTGGCACATTACATCAAGGCTTTTTGTCGCATCACCGCAGACGAAGAATGAAGAAATCACTCCCCGCTCAGCGGTGTATTTGAAAATGTCAGTATAGGCGCCCGCCAGATACTGATTGAAATGCTTGGGTGAAACTTGCGATACAAGCGGATCTACCACTGCAATCACATCCATCCCCGCTTCTACATACAAGTCGATCATTCGGAAGCAAACCGCCCGGCAATAATCGATCAAACTTTTGAGGTATTCCTGCTCTTTGAACATATCCATAAAAACTTCAGTCCCCCGCAGATGCGAGGCCAATGTGAGAGGGCCGCAGATAAGCCCGTAAAGAGCCGTATGATCTCCCACTTCCTTTTTCATTTCTCGCATTACCTTCAAAATCAGCGGCAGACGGCCTTCCCCGGCCTCAGGCAAGTGGGCAGGCAACTCAAGTGTCGCACTGAGTGGATGGGTTGCAACAGAAGGAGGGCTGTTCGTTACCCACATCAACTCGCAGCCTAGAATTTCGGCTTCAATCTGCAAATCAAAAATCACCGGCTGCCCATCCGGGTCATATATTCTATTGACCTCTAGCAATGACTCCAGCAATTTATTAGCATCAGTCAGCACTTCCTGGGCGGTATATCCCTTTAGTTTCCCAGCGTGCACCCCGGCAAAAGGTACCCACGGGATCGCTGGCATATTTTCATGTCGAAGAACACCTAACAATAATTCCTTGCCACTGAGTTGATTATTCACGTTTGACATCCTTTCACCCGACACAATTCAGAATATATATTAGCTACAAAACCTTTTTTGCCCTGAGATTAGAGAAATCGGTATTACGACACTTTTCGCGCTTGAGAGAGTTTGACAAATTTTGCACTTGCGGTTATAATCTAAATCAATCCAATCCTCAGACGACTATCATCCTTTCATTATGCACATAATCCGACAAAAGTCAATAGCTGATCAAACACAAGAGATTCTGCGCACTCGAATCTGCGAGCAGTACTATGGGGCATCCAATCGTCTGCCTTCAGAAGATATGCTTGCTGCTGAACTGGGCGTCAGTCGCGCAACCATGCGTATGGCGCTGGCCGGATTGGCCTCAGAGCGGCTGGTAATCCGTAAACAGGGTGACGGCACTTTCATCAATAAGCACTTCACCAATTCGACTATCCGATTTGATACGATATGGGAATTTAGCAACCTTATAGAGCAAAGCGGACGCAATTGCTCTATCCGCTCTATGGGTTTCTTTAAACGATTCCCAACTAAAGACGAAATGGAAATTTTGGGTATTTCTGAGAGCGATATGGTGATATCGATCGACCGATTGTTTCTCGCTGACAACAAACCGGTTATCCTGTCCAATAATGTTGTGCCGATCCGACTGATGTGTCAGGAAATCACTCAGGACGATATTGTCCATCCTATTCGAGAATTTTTTGAGAAAAACTGTAGTCAGACTCTCGTTTACGCTCTCTCAGACATCATCGCGGTTATTCCCCCGCCACACGTTGCCAACTTATTAAATCTCTCTCAAGGCAGTCCGGTTTTGAAGTTTGTCGAGGTATTTTTTGACGAACAAAACGACCCGTTGGTTGTAGCTCAAAACTTTTACGACACCAACGATTTAAGGCTGCGTATTCCTCGGTCTTTCACTTAAGGGAATCCCCCCTTACCTGCCCTTTTAAATTTGCATATTTTGTAATTTGTTTTGTGGAATAATTCACAATCTGTATCTTTCGGTATATAATATCTTTTTGCTATCAAAATATTAGAGGAGGATTCGCCATAAGAGAAACTCCAAAATCAACCAATCTGCATAAATAAAGATCAACACAATCGTTCAAAAGCACCAATGTATTCAGTATTGAGAAGGTCAAATCGTCAACCTCCCATTTATGGGTAGGCCCATTAAGCAACTGCCCTTGGTATGAAATCTCTACCATTCGCAGACTGCGAAACCCACTTTTTGTTGATGTTACAGAGAGGAAGAAAATGAAATCGATTAAAGTTCTTCTATTTACCAGTTTGGCAATTTTGCTGCTGGTAGCATGTGCTGCGCCTGCGGCCGCACCTGTTGCTCCCGCAGCACCTGAACCTACTAAGGCTCCCGAAGCCGCCGTTCCCGCTGCACCTGAACCAACCAAAGCTCCCGAAGTTGTCGCACCCACTGCGGCTCCCGAAAAACCCGCAGATAGTGGCGATAGTCTAGCCGTTGTTTTGACTGGCCCGCACAAGGACTATTCGTGGAACGAGGCAGCTTACACAGCCGCAAAATCATTGGAAGCCAAAGGCGTAAAAGTCGCAATCTCGGAAAGTGTTGCCGAAGGTAGTGAAGAGAGTGTTTTACGCCAATATACCGCTGACGGTTACAAAATGGTTGTCGGGCACTCATTCGGTTTCCAGGATGGTGTATTCAAAGTTGCCGCGGAATCTCCGAAAACCTTTTTTGCATGGGCTGGCGGTATTCAGAAAATGAGCGCCAACGTTGCTGATTATGACCAGCCTTTCTATCAGGCTGTTTATCCGATTGGCGTTATTGCAGGCAAGATGTCGAAAACTGGCAAACTTGGCGCCATCTACGGATTTGATATTCCGGTTTGCCATGCCATGGGCGAAGCCCTGCTGGCAGGCGCCAAGACCGTTAATACTAAAGCGACTTTGACCGTCACCGCTGTTGGTGATTGGGTAGATGTCTCTAAAGCGAAAGCGGCTGCGCTGGCTCAGGCAGATTTAGGCGTAGATTACTGGATCGAATGTGGCGAAGGGCCTGCCCTTGGCACAATCAAGGCTGCTGAAGAAAAAGGTGGTTATGTCACTGGTTATGTCGGAGATATGACTGAAGCTGGACCGACCGTTGTTCTAACGAGCGTGGTTTGGAACATGGAACCCCTCTTTCAGGCAATGTTGGATGATGTGCGCAATGGCAAATTCAATTCGCCGTGGTATGCCTACGGCATCAAAGAAGGCACAATGCTCTTCTCGGTTAATCCAAACCTGAAGGATAAGATTCCTGCGGATACCCTCGCGGCAGCAAATCAAGCTTTCGAGGATATTAAAGCCGGTAAGATAGTTGTTGAGTTTGTCCCGAAATAAATTCTTGATCTAATTATCTTTGGGGTGGTCTTTCATTAATGAAAGACCACCCTTTTATCAAAGGTGGCTCTTTTGAACGAGAACCCTAAATCTGTCGTTGAAATGCGTGGTATTTGGAAGCGCTTTCCTGGCGTGGTTGCTAACGCTGGGGTGGATTTTAGCTTGCTGGAAGGTGAAATCCATACCCTGCTAGGAGAGAATGGTGCAGGTAAGACGACATTGATGAACATCTTATATGGTTTAGAAGAGCCAGACCAGGGTGAAATTTTCTTGAAAGGCAGCAAAGTGCATTTCAAGTCAGCTCGCGGAGCGATCTCGCATGGATTGGGGATGGTTCATCAACATTTTATGCTCGTGCAGCGCTTCACTGTAGCAGAAAACATCACACTGGGGATGTCTTCCCCTCGTGAACCACTGATTGAAGATAAAAAAGCTGTCAATAAACGACTTGAAGAAATTTCTGACCGGTATGGTCTTCAAATCAACCCCGATGCTGAGATAAATACTCTTTCAGTTGGTGAACAACAGCGTGTTGAAATTCTGAAAGCCCTTTACCGCGGAGCCGAAGTTTTAATTTTAGATGAGCCAACTGCTGTATTGACACCGCAGGAAGTTGACCATTTACTTGAAATTTTGCGAAAATTAGCACAAGAAAAAAAATCTGTCGTATTTATTTCTCATAAATTGAATGAAGTCCTTGCAGTCAGCGACCGGATCACGGTATTAAGAGATGGAAAGTTCATCAATACTGTCATAGCAAGCGAGACGAATAGTCAAGAATTGGCCTGTATGATGGTTGGTCGAGAAGTGCTTCTGCGGGTTGACAAGAAACCAGCAGAACCGGCGGAAGTGCGGCTGTCTGTTCAAGGTTTAGGCGCTCATAACGAAGTGGGACGCAAAGTTCTGTGTGATGTCAGTCTTGAGGTGCGGAGTGGTGAAATCCTTGGGATTGCTGGGGTTGCCGGTAATGGTCAATCTGAGTTGGAAGAAGTCATTGCAGGTTTACGTAAGGCGACCGAAGGCACGGTACAGCTATGCGGTCATGAAGTTCAAAATTGCTTTCCCCAGGAGATCGGCAGATTAGGACTGGCACATATCCCATCCGACCGCTACAAAATGGCGATGCTGACCGATTTTACTGTAGCAGAAAACCTGGTACTGCAGCGGATAGTAGACATACCTTTTTCCCGCCATGGCTGGATTGATTGGAATTGTGTGCGTTCAGAAGCACAACGATTGACCAAAGAATTTGATGTACGAACCCCTTCAGTAAATACTCCTGCCGGAAAACTCTCAGGCGGAAATGCCCAGAAAATGATCTTGGCGCGAGAGCTGTCACGCAAACCGCGCGTATTAATTGCCGCCCAGCCTACCCGCGGGCTGGATGTCAGCGCTATTGAATATGTGCATCGACGGCTGGTGGAATTTCGTGATGCAGGTCTGGCAATTCTTTTGATTTCAAATGAATTGTACGAGATTTTTTCCCTCAGTGACCGGATTGCTGTGATGTATGGCGGCAGGATTATGGGGGTTGTCAACGCCAAAGACACCAATTCGAAGGAAATTGGAATGATGATGGCGGGGGTTAAGGAGATGCAATCTTGCGCGGAGCCATCATGAAAGATCCCGTTCTTGAAACGGCGAATAAATCAGGCGTGCAATGGCGTTCTATCCTTTTCACTTTAGGTGGACCTATCATCGGTATTCTGGTTGGGTTAATAATTGGCGGGGTATTAATCCTGATCGCAAAAGCGGATCCAATCGGCGCCTATGTTGTATTATTTCAAGGCGCTTTTGGCGGAATGCGCCAGATTTCCGATACACTAATTTCAGCATGCCCCATTATGATTATTGGGTTGGGAGTAAGCGCTTCCTTTCGGGCCAGGATATGGAATATTGGCGCCGAAGGACAATATTTCATGGGAGCCCTGCTTGGCGGTCTCGTTGCCCTCTATCTTCCACCGTATCTGCCACGCGTTTTGCTGATCCTGGTGATGATGTTGGCGGGCATCTTAGGTGGCGCTTTGTGGGGTCTCATTCCTGCTCTATTAAAAATCAAAAAAGGCATTAATGAGATTATTTCCACCCTGATGCTTAATTACATCGCAATTCTATTGATGCAATATCTTGTTCGCGGTCCGCTGCAAGATCCGAACGGATACCTACCCAGTAGCGCTCAGTTTTCTACTGATACCCTGCTGCCTTTATTATTCGGCACGCGAATCCATATTGGCTTCATC
>JBAWYZ010000129.1:0-6671 GCA_037143255.1 Leptolinea sp.
ATCCAGTTCGCCGGCTGACCTTGATGCAGAAGTCAAACCGTATGCTGCGGAAGAGACTGATTGGCTGGATGAAGCCCATCAGAATCAAGATACGTTAATGCGGCGTCCAGCTCCAACCCTGGCTCTCTTTCTTTTCTGGAGTTTGACCAGCCTGGTAGCTTATAGCGTAGCTGGGGAAAAGATGCCGTGGCTGACGGTGCATATCGCCTTGCCGCTGCTGCTCTCGGCTGGTTGGGGGTTGGGTTACCTGGTGGATTCCACTCCCTGGAAAAGAGTTTTCAACCGGTCTGGCCTGCTTTCGTTAGCTTTGATCCCTGTTTTTCTGACCGCATTTTCTACCGCAATAGCTTCTCTGCTAGGCGATAAGGCTCCTTTTATGGGGAATACATTGGAGAACCTTGAAGCCACAAATGCGTTTATCTTATCTGCGATTGTTTCCGTCGGTACGTTAGGATTGATACTGCGGTTGCTGAAAGATTTTAATATTTTCGCATTGGTACGGCTGTTTACAACCGGAATATTTGCATTGCTGGCTGTTTTGACAATTCGCACGGCGGTGATGGCCAACTATATCAATTATGACACAGCCAAAGAGTACTTGGTATATGCCCATGCCGCTCGCGGCCCGAAGGATATTCTCGAGCAGGTGTACGAGATATCCCGCCGGACAACCGGTGGCAAAGACCTGGTCATTTCCTACGATAACGACTCTTTGTATCCGTATTGGTGGTACATGCGAGATTATCCGAATCACAAATGGTATACCGACAAACCAACCCGCGAATTGAAGGACTCTCCGGTGGTTATTGCTGGTGATCCCAATTTTAGCAAGGTGGATACCATTCTTAAAGATGGGTATATAAAATATGAATATATGCGGCTTTGGTGGCCAAATCAGGATTATTTTAATCTAACCTGGGATAGGTTGAAGGCCGTACTTATCAACCCTGATATGCGGGCTGCGGTTTTCGACATCTGGTTGAACCGCGACTATACAAAATATGCCAAGTTGACCAACAATGCGAACCTGACGCTGGAAACCTGGCAGCCATCCGCCAAACTGCGCCTGTATTTTCGAAAAGATATTGCCGCTCAGATATGGAACTACGGCGCTGCTCCGGCGGCTCCGGCTGTAGTGCAAGTTGACCCGTATTTGGCGAAGATAGTGCAATTAGCGCCGGATACCGTAATCGGGGCGGAGGGCAGCGGCCCAGCCCAGTTCAATAAACCGCGCGATATTGCCGTCGCTCCGGATGGGTCAGTTTATGTGGCTGATTCAGCCAATCACCGCATCCAACATCTGAGTCAAGATGGCAAGATGCTGCAATCCTGGGGCAAATTTGGAGATATCTCTAAGGGCGATGCCCCTGGTGGAACATTCAATGAGCCCTGGTCGGTTGCTGTGGGGTTGGATGGCTCTGTATTTGTCACCGATACCTGGAACCACCGCATACAGAAGTTTTCTGCCACAGGCGAATTTATAAAAATGTGGGGTTACTTTGGTCAGGCTGAAAAACCTGAAGGTTTCTGGGGTCCCAGAGGCCTGGCAGTGGATAAAAACGGAAATGTATATATTACAGATACGGGAAACAAGCGAGTGGTCGTCTTTACCGCGGAGGGTGAATTTGTAGCCCAGTTTGGCACCGCAGGGATCGACCCCGGCCAATTTGACGAACCGGTTGGCGTCGCTGTCGATCAAAATGGCCTGGTTTATGTCGCCGATACCTGGAATTCTCGGATACAAGTCTTTGCACCGGATGCATCTGGGACGAATTTCTCAATGCTGCGATCATGGGAAGTCTCTGCCTGGTTGGGCCAAAGTCTGGATAACAAGCCGTTCATTGATGTGGATGCTGCCGGCAATCTGTTTGTTACAGATCCGGAAGGCTACCGAATGTTGAAATTTGATCCAGAAGGCAAATTCATCATGGGCTGGGGTGACTACAGCACCGGTACAGACGGCTTTGGCCTGGTATCCGGCGTGGCAGTTGACCAGACGGGTAAAATTTGGGTTAGCGACAGTGGAAATAATCGGCTGATGCGGTTCAACCTGCCGCCGAGTTAGGCCTTAACTGTAATATGATTTTCTGAAATCAGAAAAGATTGACCCTGGTTCATCGGATTGTTCATCCAGACCAGGGTCATATGTTTTTCAAAGCCGGCCAGGCGGAAGCATTTTTCCGCCACACCGCAAGGGAAATTGACTATGATAGCGCGCGGCGCGATAGCTTCTGACCGGACGCGGGTGAGCAGCGAAAACAACGCATCTTCTTCTGGGATGGTTGGAAAAGCCAACCAAAGCGTATCCGTACTGCCGCTACCAGTTTCCAGACTGGCCGTACCCAGCAACCGTTCTTTGCGGCGGGCGCACCAGTGTAGCACTGTTTCGTCGCCGAGCAGGCGCATAAGACTTCGCCAAAATCCGGGTTCCAATTTATGGATATTCAGGGGAATATGCCAGGCAATTTCGGGCGGATAGGTTTCTTTCAACCATGCTGCCTGACTGGGCCAATCGGAATTACGGCGGGAGGTCAGATAAACACTGCTGCTGGGCGCCGGAATAGCGGCCGGTTTGACCGAAGTCCGATAGGTTGTGCGCCGGGCAATTTCGACAAAACCGAGGCTCTCGTACAACTGGCTGGCGGCCGGATTATCATCACGTACCTGCAGCCAGGTAGTGACCCCATTATGTTCGTGGATATATTGCAGGGCACAGCGGGTCATTTCACGCGCGATGCCGCGTCGGCGGAACAGCGGATTGGTAGCGACATTGGCAATCAAGAAATGCCATTTTCCCGCTCGCAGAAACGGAATGATGGTAAGGTTTCCGACCAATTTCCCATCCTCTTCCCACACAAAACCCTGCATGGGTACCCCGCCACTACCGATATTCTGCCCCATCCCAAATATGGATTTTTGCACATTAGCTGCCCGCCTGATTTGACGGACGTATTCGCGGCCTTCTTCATCCATGTGAAAATCGAAACACAAATCAATCAGATCGGCAACTGCCGCTAAATCCCGGCCAGGATTTAGCGGGCGAAGATGGGGATGTTTTGTCTGGGGTTTTGGCATACTTCATATATTGTACCGAAAATGTTGATTAATTTCTAATACAGTTCTGAAGTCTTGTTAATAATGATAATGCTATAATTATGCAATTGGAGAGACTCACCTCCATTAAGGATGGAACCCTATGATGCGATTCGACCGATTTACCGAGCGCGCTCAAGAAGCGGCTCAGCGAGCGGCAGAAATCATCCAGCGCTACGGGCATAACCAGATTGACACAGAACATATCCTGCTAGCCCTGATTGAACAGCCGCAGGGAGTGATTACCCAGATTTTAGAAGTACTAAAAATTGATCCGGCAACGTTGTCGGAGCGGCTGGATTACATATTGCGCACCAGTCCGAAGGCCAGCATTTTTGGTGGCGGCGCCGGGCAGATATTTATCACCCCACGCGTGAAGCGTATTATGGACCTGGCAAATGAAGAAGCCAGCCGGCTGAAAGATGAATATATCTCCACCGAGCATATGTTTATGGCGATCCTCAGCGAACGCAACACGCCGGCTGCCCGGTTGTTGGAAGGCGCCGGCCTAACCCGTGATCGGGTATATGATGCCGTCATTCAATTGCGCGGCGGCCAGCGCGTAACAGATCCGCAGGCTGAAACTCGCTTCCGAACCCTTGAAAAATATTCACGTGACCTGACAGCCCATGCGCGTGAAGGCAAACTGGATCCAGTAGTCGGGCGTGATAAAGAAATCTTGCGGGTGATGCAAATCCTTTCCCGTCGTACCAAGAATAACCCGGTGCTAATTGGGGATGCCGGTGTGGGAAAGACCGCCATTGTGGAAGGTCTGGCTCAGAAAATTGCCGCCAACGATGTGCCAGAAATTTTGATGGGTAAGCGTGTCATTTCTCTCGACCTGGGCGCAATGATCGCCGGTTCACGCTTTCGGGGCGAATTTGAGGAACGACTCAAAGCCGCTATTGAAGAGGTGCAACGCGCCGCAGGAGAGATCATTCTATTTATTGATGAACTACACACAGTAGTGGGGGCTGGGGCTGCCCAGGGCGCGATGGATGCAAGTAACATGATGAAACCAGCTCTGGCACGCGGCGAGCTGCAATGCGTGGGCGCTACCACGCTGGACGAATATCATAAATTCATTGAAAAAGATTCGGCTTTGGAACGGCGTTTTGCTCCGGTGTTTGTGGATGAGCCCAGCGTGGATGACACCATCGCCATGCTGCGCGGTTTACGCGACCGGTACGAGGCACACCACAAGGTGCATTTCACTGATGATGCCCTGGTGGCAGCGGCGCGCCTTTCAGACCGCTATGTTACCGACCGGCATTTGCCGGACAAAGCCATTGATCTGATGGATGAATCAGCCGCAAAACTGCGGGTAGCTTTGTTCTCCATGCCGCAAGATTTGAAAGACCGTAAAAGCGAAATTGACCGCGCCCGGGCGGAAGAGGAACAGGCTGGTATTGAACGGGACTACGAAAGGGCCGCCCGTAAGAAGGCTGATCGACTTCGCCTGGAGACCGAGTTTAGCGAATTACGTGACAAATGGGAAGACGAACATAAACTGGATGAGGTCGTGGATGTCAACGACATCGCCGAGGTTGTGTGCCAGTGGACGGGCATCCCGGTAAACCAGATGATGGAGACCGAACAAACCCGCTTGTTGCAAATGGAAGAACGCCTGCATGAACGGGTTATCGGACAGGAAGAAGCCATCCATGCCCTGGCCGATGCCATTCGCCGCGCGCGTAGCGGTCTGAAAGATCCACGCCGGCCAATCGGTTCCTTTATCTTTATCGGTCCATCCGGTGTGGGTAAGACCGAACTTGCCAAAGCCCTGGCTGAATTCATGTTTGATGATGAAGAATCTCTGGTTCGCCTGGATATGAGCGAGTATCGCGAACAGCATACCGCCTCACGCCTGTTCGGCGCCCCTCCGGGATATGTAGGATACGAAGAAGGCGGTCAGTTGACTGAAGCCGTGCGCCGCCGCCCATACCGCGTCATTCTTTTTGATGAAATCGAGAAAGCGCATCCGGAAGTGTGGAATGCGCTATTACAAATTCTAGATGACGGCCGCTTGACGGATGGTCAGGGACGAGTGGTGGACTTCCGCAATACCGTGCTGATCATGACCAGCAACCTGGGCACTGAATATGTACACCGCAGCGGTTCGCTGGGCTTCCTGGTCGGCGAATCGGATGAAGAACGCGAATCCCATGACAAGGTTGAAAAAGCGCTAAAATCCACTTTCCGGCCGGAATTTATCAACCGCATTGACGAAGTCATCATGTTCTCGCCCTTGTCAGTTGAACAGATGGGGCAGATTGTCGACCTGCAAATGAAAGAAATTCGCACCCGCCTGCAGGAACACGGGTTGGATGTCACCCTGACACCCGCCGCGCGCGATTGGTTGGCAAATCTCGGGTTCGACCCGGCCTTTGGCGCCCGTCCGCTGAAAAGAGCTTTGCAGAAATATGTGGAAAGCCCGCTGTCAATCAGCCTGCTTTCCGGCCAGTATGCCGAAGGCGATATGGTCATTGTCGACCATGATAAGGAAGCTGACAAATTGGTTTTCAGCAAATCCGAGAAAGCTGAAGCGCCTGTAGAAAAAGTGGAAGTTCAGGCATAAGTCCTCTACCTGACTCTCACGAATAGTCAGCCATCGCGCTGCCGTTGTTCCTGATAATGGGTATAAGTAGGGAAAAAATCATGGCTACTAAAAAATTTACCATTCTGCATTCAAATGATATGCACGGCGATTTTTTAGCCGAGCTTGGCGGAAAACCTGGAGAAATGATTGGCGGGTTAGCCCTTTTATCGGCCTACATCAACAAAGTCCGCGCCGAAGAAGAAAATGTTTTGTATGTTATCAGTGGAGACATGGTGCAAGGGTCTTTGATTGATAACGAATATAAAGGGATTTCTACCATCGAGATCATGAACTATCTGGCTCCCGATGTGGTTGCCCTGGGCAACCACGAGTTTGATTACGGATTGCCCCATCTGTTATTTTTGGAAAAAATAGCCAACTTCCCCATCGTTAACGCCAACCTTTACATCAAAACATACCATAAACGTTTAATGAATCCTTACAAAATCATCAGTAAAGCCGGTTTCGACATTTTATTCACCGGCATTATTACTGAAAAAGTCATCGACTCGATTACCCAGGATAAACTAATTGGTTCTTTTGTAAATATAGAAGAAGCAAGCGGTGAAGTCGGAAAAATCTGTAATGCTTATAAAAATGACGACATCGATTTAACGGTTTTATTGACCCACATTGGTTTTGACTCCGATAAAGAACTTGCCGCTATGTTGAAACCCGAGTGGGGGGTTGATATTATTATAGGTGGTCATTCCCACACTGTTCTGGAAAAACCGGAAATAGTAAATAATATTTTAATTGTTCAGGCTGGCACATCCACCAACCAGGTTGGGCGCTTTGATATTGTGGTTGATGATGAAACAAATAGTGTGGTGGACTACCAATGGCGGCTCGTTCCCATCACCAGCGATATTGTTTCTCCGGATATCAAATTGCTTGAATTTATTGATGGTTTCAAAAGGGAAGTCGATTCTAAATACAGCGCCATTTTGACGAAATTTTCCACCAAGTTGATTCATCC
>JBAWYZ010000130.1:0-6616 GCA_037143255.1 Leptolinea sp.
CAACAATCTCGGCAAATTTTCGATTGATCTCAGCTTTATCCATCCCCATAATGGCGCCGTTCAGGTAAATGTTCTCGCGCCCGGTCAGTTCCGGGTGAAAGCCGGTGCCTACTTCCAG
Organism: Leptolinea sp.; assembly: GCA_037143255.1. GTDB lineage: Bacteria > Chloroflexota > Anaerolineae > Anaerolineales > Anaerolineaceae > Leptolinea. The sequence continues at coordinate 119 of JBAWYZ010000130.1, forward strand.
CAGGCTGGCAATGCGTCCTTTCACCTTTACTTCGCCGCTGGTTGGGGCGGTCACCCGCGAAAGAATCTTAAGCAGGGTGCTTTTGCCCGCGCCGTTGCGCCCAATAATGCCCAACGCCTCGCCCTGCTGCACCTGAAAATTAATATCCTTCAATGCCCAGATCGTTTCGCCATCTCGATTGCCGTGGTCAGTCTCTCCAATTTTGAGCATAGGGTCTGGCAAGCCGCGCCGTTTGGCCCACCAGCGCTGCATGTCACGGGTGAATGTACCAGTGCTTATCGCGCCCAGTTGGTAGCTTTTAGAAAGATTTTCGACAGAAATAACCGGTTTCATAATAGATGAAAAATAAAATAAAGTAGAGAAATGTATTATTTATCCCAAGAGAAATTCTAACACAAATAACCTTGCCGAGCTAAAGTTCGTCAAAATAAACCAAACACTATTTTGATCTGAAATTCAGCATAGCGATTTATTCAACTCACAAGATCCGCCACGCACACATTTGATATCTGCTTACCGAAACGCACCCTGCATAATCTCGATGGTTTCAGCCATTGACAATGTATAACAATCCACCGAGAACAAGCCGCCCATAGCCTGATGGGCATTCTCGGCCAGCAAGGGTATTTCAGCCAATGTAATTCCATGATCAGACATTTTTAGCTGATCCACTCCGCAAGCCTTTTGCAGTTTCAGCAGTGCTTTTACAAATGCCTTCGGCCGCTCTGAAACAGGCAAGGAATCAACATCTTCCCCCATTACCCGCGCCATTTCTGTATATCGCTCAGGTGATTTATCCACAAAGAAGCTATGGTATGACTCGGATAGCATGATCAAACCGGCGCCGTGGGCAATGGATGGGTGATAAGCGCTCAGGGCATGTTCCATCGAATGTTCGGATGTGCAACTGGAAGTAGATTCCACAAATCCGGCCAGCGTATTGGCCAGGGCAACCTGAGTGCGGGCTTCCAAATTTTTGCCGTCCCTTACTGCAGTCGGAAGAAACTTGGTGACCAACTCGATGCTCTTCAAGGCAAGAACATCACTGACCGGGTTGGCGACAGTTGCCACGTACCCTTCAGCGGCATGGAAGAAGGCATCAAAGCCCTGATATGCCGTCAGGTCTGCCGGTACGGTCAACATCAATTCGGGATCTACCACCGATAAGACAGGAAAAGTTTGGTCATTTCCAAACCCGATTTTTTCATGGGTATCTTCTCTTGTGATGACAGTCCACGGGTCGGCTTCCGTACCTGTGCCGGCTGTTGTGGTGATAGCCACTACCGGCAGTGCACCATTGGTAACCGGTTGGCCTTTGCCGCTGCCCCCGTGAACATAATCCCAGTAGTCACCAGGGTTTTTGGCCATGACCGCAATACTTTTGGCCGAGTCAATACTGCTGCCCCCGCCCAATCCGATGATGAAATCGCAGCCTTCCTTTTTTGCCAGCTCAGCCGCTTCCATAACATGACTCTTTACCGGGTTCGGCAGGATTTTATCAAAGACAACATATTTAATATTCCGTTTTGCCAGAATGTCCGTTAACCGGGCAAGATACCCGTTCTTTTTCATGGATTTTCCTGCCGAAATAACAATAAGAGCCTTACTACCTGGCAATTTTTCGGTAGCAAGTTCATTAAGAGTTCCGGGGCCAAAAAGCACTTTGGTTGGGATGTAATAATTGAAATTCATGGGTTCTCCAGAAGATTAGATTTGACGGTCAGGCCTTAATCCGCGTGATTAATGACCTCTATATATTTTACCCGACTGCGCTGATTTATCAGAAACAAGTTTTTAATATGGCGTATTGGAAAATCCCCAAAATCGCCAGGGATGCTTATTCCGCCAAACTATCTCAAACCATTTGCCATTAACAAAGCTGCATCTTGCAAAAGAGCCTTGCTGCTTCCATCGGCGATTATGGACCCGTGATTCATAATGACCATTCTTGGCGTGAGTTGTTCAACCAAACCCAGATCGTGGGTGGCAATCAACATGGTTTGGGGCAACCGCTCTAATAATTCGATTAACTCGCGTCTGGCACGTGGATCCAATCCGGCGGTTGGTTCGTCAAACACCAGTATTTTCGGCTCCATAGATAAAACGGTAGCAATGGATATGCGTTTTTTCTCTCCGCCAGAAAGGTGATAAGGGTTGCGCTCGGCATACTCTTCCATTTGAACAGCGGATAAGGCCAGCTTCACCTTATGTTCAACTTCCGGTTTTGATAATCCCTGGTAGCGCGGCCCATAAGCCACATCATCAAACACGGTGACAGAAAACAACTGGTCATCTGGATTTTGAAATACCACCCCCACATAGGCACGAATCTGATTCAGGTTTTTCTTGATGCATTCCAATCCAGCAATTTTGATGATCCCGTTACCGGCGTACACACCGTTCAATTGCAATAACAGCGTGGATTTTCCGGCTCCATTGGCGCCGACCAGGGCAACTTTTTCTCCGGCAGAAACTGATAGGTTTACTCTATCAAGGGCTTTTTTGCCATCCGGATATTGAAAAGAAAGGTTCTCAATCGTAATTATTGGTTCCACAGATTATGCTCCGTAGAAAAGACCGGTCAAAAATAAACAAAATAAAACGAACAAAGCAGTCAAGGTTATTACCCATTCGCGTTTATCAAATCTGCCAGAAATAATTTTATGCGGTTCACCCGTATAACCACGCGACAACATGGCAGCATATACTCTATCACTGCGTTCAATTGACCGCAGAAAAAGACTGCCGGCCATCCCGCCGGTGACTGTCGCCCGCCACATAATCGAACCGCCAGTATTCTGGTTCCCAATAATTTTAGAACTGCGGCTATTTCTGGCTCTTATCAGCCGACTCACTTCTTCAATCATCAGAAAGAGATACCGCCACATCAGCTCAATAATGGAAATAAATACTGCCGGGACCCGCAGTTGACGGAAGCCCGCCAACAATTCCATGAATGGTGTGCTAGCGGTCAAAAGTACCGCCATTTGCACGGAAATCCAGGCTTTGATGGCAATACTGATGAATCGCACAAAACCTGATGGACTGATTGGAATAATTAACATATCACTGATGGGAAAAGAAATTATGGGTGTAGGACCTAAGAAAATTAAGGGAATTGCTGATAGAACGAAAGGGATTGCCAACGCTGCCCGCTTTTGCACAAATCCAATACTCACTCTGGAAAGTAGATTGATAGAAACCACAACTGAAAAGAAGAGCACAAATGCTGGCCACGCTCCGGATGGGGTGAGGGAAATTGCCAGTATAAATGCCAGAGTGAAAATAATCTTCACCCTGGCGTCTAATTCATGAATCGGGCTGTCACAGCGCTGATATAACTCCAGCAATTTACTCGCCTATTTCTTCGCGGATTGGTAATCGTTTTTCTGCTTTCGCTATGCTGAATGCGATTACAAATACAATGGTTGCCCCGAGTACACCTGCAATTATTGTTGCCATTGTTGGATCAGAAATACCTGGCATCACATAATCCGGCATGATGTTATAGAATGCGCTTCTTGCAGTTTCCAGGAAACCCTGTTGTTCTGCCACCCATTCCAAACCATCCGGATGACTGGAGGCCAGGGGGGATAAAACAGCCAGAATGAGGGTAAATAATCCACCGAATACCAAAATACCTTTGTTGCCAACGGTTGATTTTTGGCTCATTTCTAATAGGTCTTTTCGCGCTGCATATAGGAAAGCCATTGCTCCAACTGTAATGAGCCCCTCACCCACTCCAATGAGAGCATGAATTGCTCCCATGGCCGGTATGGCGATATTGGCCGGAGAAGTTCCCGATAATGCCAGTTGCAATGCACAGGATAATGATGCAATAAAAATCGATGTCCACGCGGCAGCAAACCCTGAAATGAGGTTTCCCCAGGATGTTTTCCCGATAGCTTTCTTGAGAAGTGAAAACACGCTGTAAGAAACAAAAACACCAACCACCCCCATATTGAAGATATTAGCGCCCAACGCCAGAATCCCACCGTCCTGAAAAAGCAACGCTTGTACAGAAACAACCGAGGTCATCACAAGAACCGCCGCCCAGGGACCCAGTAAAATGGTGGCAATGGCTGCCCCCAATAAATGACCCGATGTTCCACCAGTCACACTAAAATTCAACATTTGTCCGGCAAAAATAGCTGCTGCCAATACTCCCATCAACGGAACTTCTCGTTCTCCCAATTCATTTTTCACCTTACGCAACGCTATGCCAATTATCATAATGGATATAATCCAGAATAAGATGGATACAGTTACAGAAAGAAATCCATCCGGGATGTGCATTGGTTTTACCGTTGAAAATAGCATCGCTCGTCTCCTTATTTAACAAAGCAATACAATAAGCTCTATGGACAAATTAAATTATAACGCATCTATTTGCATTTGCAATAACATGCATAAAGTAATAAAATCAGGTTGGAGATTGTTATGAAAACATCATCTGTTGATCAACTTATTCTTGATATGGTTGCCCATGAACCAGACCATTTCACATCGCAAAATATATACGAAGGGTTGAAAACTATGCTTCCGGCGGTTAACCGGTCTACCGTTTACCGTTCATTGGATCGGTTGGTTGGCGCCGGAAAGGTTTCAGTTTCTGATGTTGGAACTGGATCGCTAGTCTATGAACTGGTTGGACAAGGCATACACCATCATCTGGTCTGCCGGCAGTGTCAACAGATTATTTGCATTTCACTTGAGGATGTTGAGCAGTTTTTCAACCAGGTCGAACAGAAAAGCCGATACAAAATCATTACCAATCACTTAATTCTCTATGGGATCTGTGAGAATTGCCTTGATTCTGGGAAATCCGCACCTTAATATTCCCATCCGCCATTACATCTCTTTTGCATCTTTATCCATAAATTCACAGGCGAAATCATAAAAACTGGCTACATCTTCAAATGAAGAAACCAGGCCAACGGAAACCCTGACAGCGCCGGTACTTTTATCATCAATACAGCGCCGGAAATCTTGATATTCCATGCGCGGTTTAAGGGCAAAACAGGAGGTAAGCTCTTCAGCAGAGATTCCCAATGCCAGCTCCCCGCCACCCGGGTTGCAGAAACATCCCGTCCGAATGGATATGTTCCTCCGATTGGCGCGTTCTTCAACCAGTAGATGATCGACAAAATGCCCGCGCTGGTCAAAGAAATTCATGGCAATTGTGCCGCCTCGATTTTCCAATTGTGTAGGGCCGTAGATTTTTACTACCGGGTTGCCATTTAAGTGTCGCAGTGTAGATAATTTTTCCAACAACCAGCCGGTCAGGCATTGCACCCGGGTGTGGATGACGTCGTATCCAATATTATTGATGTGCCGCAGACCAATTTCAACTGCCGGGAGAGTCAAATAATTCAGCGTTCCATCTTCAAACCCTTCTGCCCCGCTGTGCAGGTAATAGGTATCCCCTTGAACCGACGCTACGGTGATCGTCCCCCCGGCAAACCACGGCCTATGCAGTTTGGGCAACATTGACCTGTGTGCAAGCAGCGCCCCAACCCCGGTTGGATAACCGAATAATTTATAGAAAGACAGGCTGACAAAATCCGGGTGAACCTTGCTGAGATCAAGCTTATTGGTGGGAACAAAAGCTGCAACATCTAACAAAACATCCCATCCTTTTTGATGCGCCTTTTCTATCCAATCCAACGAATGTTGTACACCTGAAAAATTAGATTGGGCTGGAAAAGCGAATAGATTATTTCCACAAGCGCTGGCAGAATCCAGATACTGATTCAGTTTTTCTTCCTCTATACGCATTTCAGGTGGAAGGACCGCTGCATACTGAATAACCGCGCCTTTTGAGCGTGCAAACTCGCGTATCCCATTCACGGAATTATGATTATCAAAGGTAAGCAAATAAGTGCAACCTACACCAAACGGATAAGACTCGCCCACCAATTTCAATCCACCGCTGGCATTCTGAGTGAAGATGCACACATATTCTTCCGGGGAGGCATTGAAGAATTTGAGAACCTGACTTCTGGCGCTTTCCACTAACTTTGTCATTACCTGCGAGGTTGGATTGGTTGAATGTGGATTGCCAAAAACATTTTCCAGCAGCAGTTTCAAGTGAGTCTCCACTTGCTTTTCGCTATACAACCCCCCCCCTGTGTAATCTAAATAAATATGACCTTGCTTATCAATCCTTCCATATTCGGTTTTCCGAAGGTCATCCAATATTGTTGTCTGTAGATACTGCGGATAATGCTCAATAAAATTCTTTTTGCTTTCTTTTAGATTGTCCCCCGCAGTTGGAATATCGGGTAATATTTTTTGATGAGAAGTTGATTTTTGCATGATTACTCCGCTGGGATCATAGGTTTTTATGATCTGTCAGTTTTGGCAGTGAGATATGTTTAGGGTTCAAGCTTGTCATAGGTTATATTTATTCAACATAGACCACACGATTGCCGCCATCCCGTTTTGCGCGATACATGGCTGCATCTGCGCTATCCAGCAATTGATCTTCCGTGCTTC
>JBAWYZ010000131.1:0-6566 GCA_037143255.1 Leptolinea sp.
ATTGGAATTGTATTTGAACTTGGAAAAGAATCCCTGTTGTTTTTCTCAAATCCGGATGTAAAAATTCTTGATTTCCTGACGAAAACAAGATGGCAGCCAGCGATTGGTGAATTTGGCATTTGGCCCCTGGCAACTGCAACTATTTTAACAACGGTTATTGCCATGCTGGTTGCTTTGCCATTGGGACTTTCCGCAGCGATATTTCTCAGTGAATATGCTTCAACAAAAGCACGCAGTATTTTGAAACCAATTCTCGAAATTTTAGCCGGTGTGCCGACCGTTGTTTACGGGTATTTCGCACTTACTTTTATGACCCCCCTTTTACGTACTATTTTGGGGGAGCAAAATATTGAAATCTATAATACACTCTCGGCTGGGTTAGTTATGGGAATAATGATCCTACCCTTGGTCAGTTCGATGAGCGAAGATGCGCTCACTGCTGTCCCCCGGTCATTGAGGGAAGCCGCCTACGGTTTAGGAAGTACCCGGTTGGAGACAGCCGTTCAAATTGTGGTACCAGCAGCGCTTTCGGGCATCATTGCTGCGTTCATCATTGCCATGTCCAGGGGAATTGGAGAAACCATGATTGTGGCGATTGCCGCCGGTTCTGGCTCAAATTTCACCTTCAACCCATTGAGAGCGGCAGAAACCATGACGGGTTATATAGCGCGCATCAGTGGCGGGGATGTCGGATATGATACTCCGGATTACAACAGCATCTTTGCAATCGGGTTGGTCTTATTTTTGGTGACCTTGGGGTTAAATATGTTGAGTAGAAAATTGGCTGCAAAATATCGTGAGGTGTATGAATGAACCTCAATCCAAACCCGGTATTTATAATATCCAAAAACTTAAGGACACGGCATAGAAATAGCAAGATATGGCGGTCAATATTTTTCCTTTCCACGGCTCTGGCTATTCTTGTTCTTATTGTGTTGATATTAAGCATTGTGAATCAGGCTTTTGGGTTCGTACTAATAAAGAATACAGTTGAACCCGGTGAATTATCCTCAATACCGTTAGAGCAATTGACAAAACCAGCATTGATCAAGATTCTAAAATCTAATTTGACTTCCAATCGGTATAAAACGATTGATCGGGAATTGCCGTTTACAGCCCGTAACCAGGAAGAATTGGTGGATTTGGTCACTTCAGAAATTGTAGAACCAACTGTGGTTGAAAGTTATCACCTGGATGTTTCGATTTTTGATAAAGAAAAAATACTTGCAGAGGCTGCCCAAAAACATCCGGATGCTCGTTTGGAGTTCCGTGCCTGGATTAATTCCAGTTTTATCAACCGGAGTATGTCTAGTACACCGGAACTTGCCGGAGTAAGAACGGCTATCTTTGGATCACTATGGATAATTTTGATCACAATCGCGGTAGCTTTTCCCATTGGGGTAGGCGCTGCTATCTATCTGGAAGAGTATGCCGGTCACAATCGGATCAACCGCATTATTCAAACCAACATTGATAATCTGGCGGGTGTGCCATCGATCATATATGGAATTCTAGGTCTGGCTATCTTTGTGCGTGGGTTGGGTTTCTTTACCAGTGGTGCATTCCTGGGAAATGGCGAGACCGGTGGACGGACAATTCTCTCGGCCGGTTTTACTATGGGGCTATTAACCCTTCCTATATTGATTATTAATGCCCAGGAAGCCATTCGGGCTGTTCCAAATTCATTGCGTCAGGCCAGCTATGGAATTGGTGCCACCAAATGGCAAACGATCTGGCATCATGTTCTGCCTTCCGCCCTTCCCGGGATTCTGACCGGCACGATTCTGGCAGTTTCAAGAGCTATTGGAGAAACCGCCCCATTAATTCTTGTGGGAGCGTCCTCCTTTATCAATAAAGATCCGAGCGGTGTTTTTTCGAGGTTTACAGCGTTGCCCATTCAAATTTATAATTGGACTACTCGCCCGCAGGCCGAATTTAGAAACATAGCAGCGGCGGCAATTCTGGTATTATTAATCCTGCTTTTATCTCTTAATGCTTTTGCCATCATTATGCGCAATCGCTTTGTCAGGCGGATTTCATGACCGATCCCGAAAAAACACCCGTTCAACCGATCATTATTGCAGAGGGTCTCTCTATTTTTTATGGCAATTTTCGGGCTGTAAAAGATGTGGACATGAAAATAGTACCCAATCAAATAACTGCAATCATCGGCCCATCAGGTTGTGGAAAAAGCACGGTACTGCGCTCCTTCAACCGGATGAATGATTTTATTCCATCCTGCCATGCAACCGGCACGATCACCTTTCATGGTCAAAATATTTATGCCAATGATGTGGATCCAGTGCAAGTCAGACAGCGCATTGGCATGGTTTTTCAGAAACCGAATCCCTTTCCAAAATCAATTTTCGACAATGTTGCCTGGGGATTACGCATCAATGGGATCAAAGGGGAATTAAGCGAGCCAGTTGAACAAGCCTTAAGGCAGGCGGCTTTATGGGATGAGGTCAAAGATCATTTAAAAAAATCCGGATTGTCTTTATCTGGCGGTCAGCAGCAGCGGTTGTGCATTGCCCGGGCGTTGGCGGTAAAACCAGATATTATCCTGATGGATGAACCATGTTCTGCGCTTGACCCAATTGCCACCCTGAAAATCGAAGATCTGATGCGCGAACTTTCGCACAACTATACGATTATTATTGTCACTCATAATATGCAGCAAGCCGCCCGTGTTTCAGACTACACGACTTTCTTCACCATGGATCCCGATCGTGCCGGCGTCATGGTAGAATACGGTGAGACCAGTCACATCTTCACTAATCCGCGGGATAAGCGGACGGAAGATTACATCACCGGGCGGTACGGATAAAAGTTCAGGTGATGGAAAGCCAGGTGACCCTATGACCCGTGAAATCTTAACTCGCCATATCAAACAACTGCATGATGAAGTCTTGTTGCTCGGCAGCATGGTTGAGCAGGCGACTTTTAATGCTATTGCCACATTAAAAAACCGGGATATTCCTACTGCCCGGATAGTACTTGAAGATGATGCATCCATAAATGATAAGCGTTTTGCAATTGAAAACGCGGTCATCATTACGATGGCAACCCAACAGCCAATGGCTCGCGATTTGCGCACCCTGACTGCCATTTTGGAAATCATTACAGAACTCGAGCGGATGGGGGATTATGCAAAAGGTATTGCGAAAGTGACCATCCGTCTGGCAGATACCGAATTGCCGATCCCGATTCGCAAAATTGAACAAATGAGTGAATTGGGCATTGGTATGCTGCACCGGGCATTGAGCGCTTTTGTAAATGAAGATGCCAGAATGGCCAGCCAGATACCGGTAGAAGATGATATTGTGGATGCTTTATACAATGAGATTTATCATGGGTTGGTTAATGAAATGATTGCTGATCCACGCCTGATTGAACCAATTTCGTTATTGATGTGGGTTGTCCATAATTTGGAACGGCTGGCGGATCGGGTTACCAATATTTGTGAGAGAACCGTTTTCATTGCTACCGGTGAGTTGATGGAACTGGATTCGGCTGATGATGAAGAAGATGACGAGTAACCAAAAATGTTATAATGATTTTATATTGGATGGGATTTTAGCAGGAGCATGATGTTATCTTCGGGAAACTATAAAGGCAAACTGATTGTTGTCGAAGGCATCGACGGCAGTGGCAAATCAACTCAGATTGATTTGCTGCACAAATGGTTGTTATCAAAAGGCCATTCCGTGTATTTTAGCGAATGGAATAGTTCCGACCTGGTAAAATCTACTTCGCGGATGGCGAAAGATAAGAAGATGTTTACGCCAACCACATTCAGCCTGATGACTGCAACAGATTTTGCCGACCGCTGGGAGCGCTATATCCTTCCGTTGCTAAAAGCCGGTGGAATTGTCTTGGCTGATCGCTATGCCTTTACCGCCTTTGCTCGAGATGTCGCCCGTGGCGTTGATCCACAATGGGTTCGGAATATGTATTCCTTTGCCCCAATGCCAGATCTGACCTTGTATTTTCGGGTTCCACTGGACGTGGCTGTTGACCGGATTTTATCCAGCCGGGCAAAAATAAAATATTATGAAGCCGGTATGGACCTGGGATTATCGGATAACAAAGTTACGAGTTTCCGGCTATTTCAGCAGCGGGTAATTGATGAATATGAAAAGATGGTGGATGAGTTTGGCACAACAGTGATTGATGGAACTGAGCCGGTTCAGAAAGAACAGAAACTTGTCCGACAGTTAGTCACTCGGATGATGCGCGGTTGGGAAAGTTTGCCCAATCCATTTGTTCGTCAACGCCGCCGTACTGCGGTAAATGGTTAAGGGGAGGACAATATGCATTCAGTTGAATTTTATGGCGCTGGATTTCCTTACAATCCACTAAAAGAGTTGGAAGGTAAATTAATTGTTCTGGAGGGAACGGATGGGGTTGGCCGTTCTACCCAGATTCAACTTTTACGCCGCTGGTTGGAAGATGAAGGGTATGCCGTCAGTGATACTGGTTTGCGCCGTTCACCGCTAACCCAGGCAGGGCTTGAATCGGCCAAAAATGGCCATACCTTGAGCCCCTTGACGATGAGCCTATTCTACGCAACGGATTTTGCCGACCGATTGGAGAATCAGATCATCCCGGCTTTGAAAGCAGGTTTTGTGGTTCTTTCTGATCGGTATTTCTTTTCCGTCATCGCGCGGGATATCGTTCGTGGGGCTGATCCTGAACGGGCGCGCTCGATATATGGTTTTGCGCTGAAACCCGACCTGGTTTTTTATCTACGTTCTGATGTAGATACTCTCATCGCCCGACTTGTACATGGGCGTGGATTCGACTATTGGGAATCTGGGATGGATATCCGTTGCGCGGATAATATTTATGACAGCTTCATTAATTACCAGGGGCAGTTAATTGACCAATTTGATAAGATGGCAGATGAATTCGGCTTTATCAACGTAGATGCCACTCGGCCTGTTCAGGCTGTCTTTAATGATCTGCGTTCGCAAATTAAAGCTTTACTTGAAAAAGATTCCAAATAACGCTGGGTAGTTTAATTGTCATCCAACTGACAAACAGTTGATCGTTGAAAAGGAGAAGACGGTGAAGCGTAAATCGGAAGAGAGTATCCGAATCTATGCTGGCGGTCTGATACTGGAGCAATTGGATGCGCTAGCTGCCGAGATCAACGGCGTAAAAACGGCCAGTGATATTGAATCTGTGCATCGGATGCGGGTCTCTTCCCGGCGCATGCGGGCAATTCTCGAAGTATTTCAGGATTGTTTGCCAACTAAACGTGGAATCGGCTGGCAACAAGGGGTGAAGAACATTACCAAAGCCCTCGGTGCTGCGCGCGATACGGATGTGCAAATTGAGTCAATTGGTGAAATATTTATACAACTACCTGACCCGGCTATGCGGCCGGGTATCCGCCGCTTGATCCTGCGGTTGAAACAGAGAAGGGCTAAATTACAAGGGCAGGTTCTGGTCAGGGTGAATGAATTTGAAACATCTGGGTTAGCAGAAGAAATGCGGTCTGCTTTCATGATTCTGGCAGCTAAAAATGCGGATGTGTACCTGTTTACACCGGAACTCTATCAACGTTCTTTCGAAAAAATCCAGGAAGCATTTCGTTCTTTCTCGTCCTATGAGGAAAAAATATTAGACCCTGGTAACATAATTGAACTGCATGCGATGCGCATAGCTGGAAAGAACTTCAGATATATTTTAGAATGTTTTTCGCCCATTTATTCCAGTGAATTAAAAAAACCAATTTTAACCATGAAAGCCGCCCAGGATTTACTGGGCAACATTCATGATTGTGATGTCTGGACTCTGGAATTACCTAAGTTCTTAGAGAAGGAACGAATGCGGACTGAAGCGTATTTTGGAAGGGACCGGAATGGAGAACGTTTTAAGATAGGTATTCAATATTTGATTGAACTGAAAAAGCAAAACCGTGATTTGAACTATCACTCATTTCTGCAAAAATGGGAACAGTGGAGGTCTGAAAATATTTGGGAAGGTTTATTCCAAACCTTGCAGGTTCCCTTCTTCAAAGAAAATGATATTACACCTTTATCGGTGATTGAAAAATTTCGAAGCGGAGGATCACAATGAAAATTGCACTGATATCTGATGTTCATGGAAATTTACCTGCGCTGGAAGCCGTTTTGGCTCATTCTGGTGAGATGAAAGTTAAACAGATCTGGAATCTCGGGGATTTCACGGGCTTTGGAGCCTTCCCAGATCAAGTTGTTTTGAGCCTAAAAAAGAAAAAAGCAATAAGCCTTATTGGCAATTATGATGCTAAGGTTCTAAAAGTCCCTCAAAAATTAAACGAATGGAAAAGCCAGAAGGTTCCCGAGAAATGGCTTTCTTTTCAATGGTCGTACGATCATCTTTCAAAAAAGAGTCGCGAATACCTGGCTTCTTTACCTGAAACTTACAAACAAGAAGTGAAAGGGTGGAAGGTTCTTTTTACACATGGCAGCCCAGAATCAATGGATGAACCTCTAACAGATGATACTCCGCAGGAACGGCTTCGTGAACTGGCAAAAAAATCCCATGCCAATATTATCCTTTGCGGGCATTCGCAC
>JBAWYZ010000132.1:0-6552 GCA_037143255.1 Leptolinea sp.
GACGAAAGTATTCACACCAAACTTCATAACAAGACTCCAATTAAATGTGACTAACGAGAATAATCAATCTAAATATTAATTAATTTCTATTTAATATCGCTGACTTTTATCTTCATACCAGTATCGGATGAGCGAATTCCTGCTTCTAAAACCTGCATAATGCGCATACCATCTGCAAAGTTAGGAGAGATTTTCGTTCCTTTTTCCATGGCATTCAGGAAATCAACAACGGCATGAGAAAACTCATGTTCATAACCGATAATATGTCCTGGTGGCCACCAGGCGCCTATGTATGGATGTGTTGCGTTCGTTACTAAAATTGTACGGAAACCTTGTTGGTCAGCTGGATCATCCAAATTCAGATATTGCAATTCATTCATGCGTTCTAAATCAAACGCAAGACTACCTTTGCTGCCATAGATTTCAAAATAGTTATAATTCTTTCGGCCATTGGCAAAGCGGCTTGCTTCAAACGATCCAAGGGCGCCGTTTTCGAATTCAGCAACCATAAAGGCTGCATCATCTACTGTAACCTCACCCATCTCAGTGGTATCGGAACCTTTTTTGAAAGTTCCAGCGCTTGCTGAAGGTAGAGGACGTTTATTTGTAAAGGTCCTAAGAATGGCAGAGACTGTATTGACCTCACTCACTAAATATCGAGCCAGATCAACACTATGTGAATTTAAGTCATAGTGTGAGCCTGCCCCGGCCTTTTCTGCTCGAAGATGCCAGGTTAGTGGAAAGCTTGGATCAGTGATCCAGTCCTGCAAATAAGCGCCGCGCCAATGGTAAATCTGCCCGATCTTGCCTTCGTCAATTAGCCATTTGGCATAGGCAACAGCCGGGCAGCGGCGATAATTATGATTTAAATAATGCAAAACGCCTGCTTTTTCAGCAGCATCAAACATTTCTTTGGATTCTGCATAGTTCAAAGCCATGGGTTTTTCACAAAACAACTGCTTTCCGCTTTGGGCGGCTGCAATCACGATGTCTTTATGTAGATAAGTTGGGGTGGCGATATCAATAATATCAATATCTTTCCTTTCCACAACTTTGCGCCAGTCCAATTCAAATTCTTGCCAGCCCCAATTAGAGGCGAACTCGCGAGTTCCTTTTTCATCCTGACCGCAGGCTACTTTTAGGACGGGCTTCAAACCCAGTTCGAAGAACTTAGGTGCATTGCTCCAGGCATTGCTGTGGGCTTTACCCATGAATTTCGTTCCAATGATTGCTACATTAACATTTTTCAAGGAAACATCTCCTCAGTAATAAAAAACCTATATAAGAGTTAAATTATAAACTACTTAAGACCGGCCGCGATCTTTTTCAGTTCCTTCACACTGATAGAAACAGCCTCATCTTCCAATTCTGCCCAATCTGCATGAGGATGGTCAATCTCTACAGCCAGGAATCCCTTGAAATTTGCCTTGTGCAGCAATTCTGCCAATCTATGGTTATTTATTAATCCTTTCCCTACAGGAACACCAGCAAAGAAGTGCCAATCAGTGGGTTTGGCTGATTTATCCGGCATTAGATCTTTGACATGTGTGGCTAAAACATAAGGCGCCAGTTTCTCCATTCCGGCTATTGGATCGTCTAGGAGGCGCAAGAAGTTGCCAGTATCAAAATTCAAACCGAAGTTTTTGGAATCAACCCCATCAAGCATCTGCAAGATTTCGTCAGCAGTAAAGTCAATATGGTTTTCAACTGCCATTTTAACACCGTTGTCATCGGCAATTTTGACTGCTTCTTTAAACATTTTTACCAATGCGGAAATTTGCGGTCCATGAGCCTCATGGCGGAACATCAAACTGCTGCCAACAACCCGCATGACATCTGCACCAATAGCTTTTGCGCGTGGAATACTATCGACCATTTCTTTATACGCATCCTTGTTTTGCCCGCGCTCCAGACCGTCTGGATGGCCCCATGCGTAAACGCGGTCAAATTTGTAATCATCCAATTTGGCTTTCAGATCTTTAAACCATCCTGAATCATAGGTTGGAAAAAAGCAAGACTCAAGGGACACCCCATCAACATCCATTTCCTTTGCGCGCTTGAGAAAATCCTCTATAGTCATTTTTCTGGCCGGCAACTTCTGATCCGGGTACACCTCTCCAAAAAACCGATGATAGCAATAGCTATCGATACCAATTTTCATACAATCCTCCAATCCCAAAAAATTAAAGTATATAGTGATTTTGAATGTTCTGAGCAACCGGCTGGGAGCCGGTAACTATTAAGTAGATACTCCAACAAAATAGTCGTAAAAATATTAATTGCGATATCTTCTCTCCTAGTATTCAAAAATGCATAAAGAAAAGTATAGAGTAAAACAGTTTGGACATGGTGGATTTGACTAATATTTCAACATGTTATTACAGGATTACATGATTATAATTGATTTTATTTATTTGTCAATAGATAACCAAGTAGATTACCACCAATTCTCAATTTGGCTCCTCCAAAAATCAAGCTAAAAGCTCAGGCATGCAAATCCATACACGGTCAGAAAAACAATTATCTTCTCACTGTCTCTGCGACTGTGGCAAGCCTTTGGAATAATTCTTTGGTAAGGTCAATATGCAGAACCTGGGCAACCACTAAAGTCCAGCCATGTAGAAAATAGACCCAACCATCTTCCACGAAAAGATTTCTTAAGGCTTTTTGGGCTAATGCCTGGTGCATGAAGTCCAATTCACCACGATAATTGAATTCCCAGGCAATGCTATTCAATGGGAACAACCCAGCATTTGTTATTGGGGAACCTGGGGTATCTTTACCCATGCCAGTAGCGTTGATAATTATGGACCCTGGCGGCATCTTCCCCATGAGCTGGTCGTTGATTTTTGGATCTTCATTTTGGATGTATTCCACCTCAATATCAGTCACCTGATTGGCAACCATTTCTTTCATATGCTCAAGCCGCCCGGTTGAACGATTGACGGTGACAAATTTCTTTGGCCGGTCAGCTTGGTATTTCTTACTGATAAGGTGTAGTAGGGTAGCTACGGCAGAGCCACCAGCGCCAAAACAAAGGACATAGCCGCCGGTCTTTCCAAAGTAGCCTCCTGGCACGATGGCATCCATACTGTTCCCAGCGCTTATCGGATCTTTGGCATGACCTTCCAGCTTGCCGTTTCGTTTGGAAATACTGGAAACTTCGCCGCAAATCTGGGCGTATGGATCAGCATAATCAAACATATTGCGGGCAGCATTGAACAGATCAATTTTATGGGTTGTAACCAGTCCGCCCAATGATAATGGGTCAAATTTGAATTGGGCGACTGTCTTGCGATAATTCTCAGCATCATCATGTATCTTATGATCTACACCTTCAATGATGACATCTTCGCGTCCTAATTCTTTCATCCACAGGGGAAAAACTTTCATAATGGATGACTTGCCAGTGGTAACGCCAACAAAAGTGAAGGTTGGGACTATTTTCGTAACAATGGGGTAAGGTGAATTTTTCATATTTTATACCTATTCTTTGAAATTATTTAGCTGCCGCTTTGGCGACTTCCACTGCTTTGACAAATTGTTCAGCAATCTGAATGATTTCATCAAAGCGTCCATCCTTTGCTAGGTTAGGTGGGCATAATTCACTGCCCGCTCCCACACCAAATACACCGGCTTTAAACCAATCACCCACATTAGAAACGCTAACCCCGCCTGTTGGCATTAATGGGATATGCGGAAAGGGGCCTTTGAGCGCTTTGACATAAGATGGTCCAACCAGAGAACCAGGAAATAGTTTGACGACATCGGAGCCTAAAGTGTAGGCTTGAAAAACTTCCGTTGGTGTTACCGCGCCCATCATGCATGCCAAGCCAGAAGCTGCCATTGCTTTGCATAGAGTGGGTTCACACATTGGACTGACAAGAAATATTGCACCGGCATCTTTCGCTTCATCCACTTGTTCTACCCGGGTTAGCGTTCCCATACCTAAAATGATCTGGTTTCCAAATGTTTTTTCAAGCGCCATTACGACTTCATTTGCATTGGGAGTGCTATAAGTAATTTCAATCCCTTTCACTCCGCCTTTGACAAGCGCGTCCACCATTTTTAGAGTTAAGTCTTGTGACGGCCCACGAATTACAGCAATCAACCCAGCCGCTTTCAGCAATTCAAGTGTTTTTGGTTTTTCCATTAGAGTTCTCCTGAAGCTTGACTAAACAACGCGAAATTTAGGATCATTGCCTATTAATACTGCCAGGCAATCATTTAAGGCCATCCAGCCCATAGTATTGGTAGAGCCATCGGTATGGGCGGCACAATGCGGAGTAACAATAACGTTCGGGTTTTGCAGTAAAGGGTTATCCGCTCCCGGCGGTTCCTTGGAGAATACATCCAAAGCAGCCCCACGCAATATTCCTTGTTCAATTGCAGCAATCAGGTCGCTTCCAGTAATTAATTCCCCACGTGAAGTATTAACGATGTAGGAGTCCTTCTTCATTTTCTTCAGAAAACTTGAATTGACAATATCTCGTGTTTCCGGCAAAAGGGGGAGATGCAGGGAAATAAAATCAGCATTCTTTAAAGTTAGGTCAAGGGTGGTGATTTCGATATCGTATTTTGCGGCAAAATCCTTATCCGGGAATGGATCATAGGCTAGTACGCGCATATCGAATGCTTTTAGACGTTTACCTACAGCTTTTCCTATTGCGCCAAACCCTACCAGACCGATGCATTTCCCTTCCAGGGTTATGCCGTTTTGGCGTGGCCATTCTCCTTTGCGTGTAGCCGAAGTCGCTTCCGGTATGTTGCGTGCTAAAGCAAGGATTAACGCTATGGTCAGCTCGGCTACAGAGATAGAATTGGCGCCCGGTGTATAGGTAACAATAATGCCTTTCTCTTTCGCTGCAACCAGGTCAACATTGTCAAAACCTACACCATAGCGGGAAATGACTTTCAGTTTGTTGGCGGATTCAATGGCTGAACGGTCGATTGAGTCCAATCCGGCTAGGTAGGCATCGCAATCTTTCACCATTTCCCGCACTTCAGCGGATGTTAAGGGTCTGCCTGTCTTATTATAGACAACTTCGCCTACCTGGTTCTCCAAATCAGAAAACAGCCGCGGATCGGATTTTCCGTATGAAGTTGGGGTCACCAGTACTTTGCATTTTTTTAGGTCGGTCATTTATTCCCTCCGGGGAAAGTCCAACGAGGATTGTCGATAATTTCAGGGCCGTCCTTGCCAGCAATGACGAGTTTGCGATAGCCTTGCTTCTCAATCGTGCCGTAATCATGACCGGAATTACCAGGATAAATGAAGAATGTGATTAAATCACCTTTTGCGTCTGTATTCACTGAGCGGTGCGCCCAGCGCGGTGGTACATATAAAACCCGGCCGGGTTTTAGTTCTTCTACAGAATAGTCACCTTCTGGGGTTTCCATTACCATAAAGCCCTGCCCTTTGAAACAATAATAAATTTCAGCAGTTTCCAAAATAGTATGGAAGTGACCTTTTGTCATAAAGTATTCATTACCGACTTTTCCCGCATGGACAATAGAAATACCTGATAATAGTTCCCCTTCAATCTCAGGTCGTTTTATTTCATAAACTTCATACAATATCTGATCATCTGTGGCAATCATTTCGGCATACGCTTTTCCATCCAGGTATTGACCTTTCATGGAAGAGAGTTTGCGTATGATGTGATTATCAAATTTTGATGGAATCACATCCGGCAAAGAAATATCAAATGAAAACGGGAAATCCATAACTTATGCTCCTTGAGACGGAATTTGGGATCAATTTAAAATTGGGTTTGCAATTGTTAACCGCCTGCAGATATTGCCACCGGTAAGATTGTTAACAGTGATATCATCCAGTTCAAGATCAAATAATCGCTGGCGGATGGAGGAAATAAAACCTATCAACCCGGGACCACCGCCCAAGTTTTTCCAAAGGGCAGATTCGGCGAGATCGGTTGCAAATGCTATGGAAGAAGACAGTCCATCAGCGCATAGTTTTGAAATCAATGGCCAAACAATTTCCTCCGGGTAATATTTTGGACGAAAAAAAGAATCATATTCGAGAACAACTCCTGATTTGGCTAATTCGGTATGGAGTCCCATATCAGGTCGTTTGTCAATGTGGCAAAGGATCAAACGGTTGGCAGGAAGATTGTGATTTACAAAAAAATTCACGAAATCTTCAGCCGAACCTCCTTTTTCTGTGTGAATTTCAATGGTTGCACCTGTTTGCAAGCTGGTTTCTGCCGCCGCCTCCATGACCTTAACAGGAGAGGAATTCAAGGTTGTTCGGCACGCAATTTTAATAAAATCGGCTTTCACTGATAATCCGGCTTGCAGACATTCTTCAAGCCCTTGCTCAATCTCCGAACAGAAGAAATCAATAGCTTTCTCAACCGAGGCAGAAAAAAGCCAATAATTTGGTGGGTAATATTTCTCTAAGTGGTAACCGGTGCAGGCGACAATATTTACCTGGGTAGCTCTTGACAAGAAGGCAAGCATTTTCCCATCACGACCGGCTCCACCTGGCTGGCAATCGATCTGGCTGCCACCCCCTGCCTTGTGATATTC
>JBAWYZ010000133.1:0-6518 GCA_037143255.1 Leptolinea sp.
ATCCTTTGTTGGCAGACGAATCATGCTGGTTTCTGGCAGCTGATTTTGATAAATACACCTGGACAGAAGACGCCAAAACCTTTCTAGAGACCTGCGCCAGTTATCAAGTTCCTGCCGTCTTAGAACGATCACGATCCGGAAATGGTGGGCACGTCTGGATATTTTTTGAAACACCGGTTCCTGCAGTATTAGCCCGAAAACTTGGGTCATTACTGCTAACCAGTACGATGAACCGGCGACCGGAAATCGGAATGGATTCTTATGACCGGCTTTTCCCCAGCCAGGATACCTTGCCCAGAGGCGGTTTTGGAAATTTGATTGCACTACCGTTGCAGAAAAAACCACGTGAACAAAATAACAGCGTCTTTTTGGACAATGATCTCACCCCCTATCCCGACCAGTGGGCTTTTTTGACATCGATTCAGAAGATGGCTCATCAAGACCTTGAAAGAATTGTAAAAAATGTTCAAGATGAAGGAGAAATTACCGGCGTCCGGGCAGTGATTTTGGATGAAACCGAAAACGAACCATGGAAACTGACCCCATCACGGAAATATAAGGAACCACCAATAACCGGCTCTTTGCCAGATCAACTCAACCTGGTCATCAGCAACCAGATTTACATCGAAAAAGAAGGTCTGCCCGCGCCCTTGCGAAATCGCATTATTCGATTGGCTGCTTTTCAAAACCCGGAATTCTACAAAGCCCAAGCCATGCGTCTCTCAACATTTGGGAAACCCAGGATTATTAGCTGCTGTGAGGAATATCCGAAACACCTTGCCTTACCCAGAGGGTGTCAGGAAGAACTGCTCCAGGTACTGGGTGAGCTAAAAATCAAAACGAAGGTGATTGACGAACGTGCGACTGGTGATCCTCTATTATTAAACTTCCAGGGAACGCTTCGTCCTGAGCAGCAGCTTGCCGCAGATCAGCTTATTAAGCATGATATCGGTGTTCTTTCTGCTTCTACTGCTTTCGGCAAAACGGTCATTGGCGCATGGTTGATTGCTCAAAGGAAAGTAAACACCCTGGTGATTGTTCATCGAAGACAGCTGATGGACCAATGGGTAGAAAGCCTTCAATCGTTTTTAGGACTGGGGAAAAAGGAAATCGGACAGATCGGGGGTGGAAAACATAAAATCATAGGAACGGTAGATGTAGCGATGATCCAGAGCCTGATCAACAAGGGCACAGTCAATGATCTGGTGGGGAATTATGGCCATATTATTGTTGATGAATGCCACCACATATCCGCGGCCAGTTTTGAGCAGGTAATTCGGCAAGCAAAAGCCAGGTTCATTACCGGTTTATCCGCAACCGTCACCCGGCAGGATGGTCACCACCCGATCATTTTTATGCAGTGTGGACCTGTCCGATACCGGGTAGATGATCGCCAACAAGCCGCCGCACGCTCATTTACCCACAAGGTAATTGTCCGTAGGACCAATTTTGTTTTGCCAATCCGGGCGGACAATACTCCAGAACCAGGCATTCAGGAAATATATGCGATGCTGGCAGTGGATTTACATCGAAATCAAATGATTGTTGACGATGTTGTTGAAGCTGTTCATACTGGCCGGTCGCCCGTATTGTTGACAGAGCGCCGAGAACACCTCACATATTTTGCAGATACTCTGGTTGATAAAGTGAAAAATATCATTGTTTTATCCGGCGGAATGGGGCGAAAACAACGGGTTTTCTTAATGGACCAATTGAGGGGGATTCCAGAGGATGACGAACGATTGATCATCGCTACTGGTCGTTATCTGGGAGAAGGGTTTGATGATGCTCGGCTTGATACTTTGTTTTTGGCTTTGCCGATTGCCTGGCGTGGAACGGTAGCGCAGTACGCAGGTCGTCTTCATCGCAATTATGAGCGGAAAAGTGAAGTGATTATCTACGATTATGTCGATGACCAGGTACAAGTACTGGCTGGTATGTATGGAAAAAGAAAAAAAGGGTATAGGGCAATCGGGTATGAACTGAGTTAGCTAAAAATTCGGAGTATTCACGGAATTTGTAAATAGAAAAACGTTATTGGAGGATTTATTTGGACTTATGATAGAGTTTTTGATCGTTCTAAGAATTATTTAGGATTGCTTAACCAGACAGTGATAACAAACATCCATGAGCGCATGTTATTACTTGCCAAACAAGTTCATCATCGCCGCAAAAACATTCCTGAAATTTGTTCAAATGAAATTGAAAAAAGGACGATACCCTCCGGATGGCAATCTGCAATGGCAGAACTTAAAATGTAAGCTAAATAATTGCAGAATTCAGCCTCATTCCCCCTTCAGGGTAATAGAGAAAAAATCATCCCCCAGTTCTTTCAATGATTTTTCTAGAAACAAATCCCGTAAATGATCATCCATTGTCAGGTAAAAGATTTGCCAACCGGTTTTTGCCAGCCTCAATACCTCATCCACCATTGCCGGACGGCGCTGCCAATCAGAATGCTGGAAGGCATCATCCAGAATTAGAAAGAGGGGTTGACCGGCAAATAACCTGGATGCCAGCCCAATCCGTAAGCCGAGCAAAACTTGTTCCTGCGCGCCAGTACTTAATTCAGCTAACCGGAATGTCTGGTAATCATCTGAGACTTCCAACCCATCTCCGTTCAAATCAATCCTGTTGTACCGGCTGGTGACAGATTTCAACGAATTCCTGATGATTGAAGATTGCAATGCTGACTGCAAGGCGGTATCTTCACCTGTGCGCAATTCTTGCATCGCTTGAGTCACTGCGATGCCTGCCAATATCTCAGCCGTCAAAGTCCGGCCGGATTTTTCTAAGTCCGCACGGTAATCCTGCAATGACAGAATGAGCGACATCAGGTCATTCGAAATTGGATCAGAAGTAAGGTCGCAAATGCGTTGCTTTAGTATGATTTTTTGCTGCTGAATTTGTAATATTTTGTTCTGAACCAGGGCAATTTCTGTTTCCGATTCTGCTAGGTTTTGCGGATCATATAAACCCGCTTCCCCGACAGTGCCGCCAGCGATTGGCTGCACAGGAGCTGTTTTTAATCCGATTTCAACCTTCCTCAGCGCATCATCCAATTCTGCCCGCTTGCTTTGAATTTCCTGTAAAGCAAGCTGCCTTTCAGCAGGTGATGACGGGATACCCGGCAGCCATTTTGATAAGCGGGATTCAATTTGGGTTGAAAGATCGTACATTCGCCGTTTGGCTGTTTGAATTTGCTCGGCGAGGTTTTGAATGAGATTGATATCCCGTTCCAGTGCGGTTTTTCGGGCTTGCAGATCGGCAAGTCCGCTGCAGTGCGCGCCAAACCGGCGTTCAAATTCTGCTGCAATGCGTTGATTTTCAGGTGCAACAACTGCCGCCCTGGCTGCAAATCGGAACTGCCGGAAGGCTAAGAAACCGATAAACAGGGCAATACCGGCAAAAACTGCCGTAATCCAGGGAATATTAAGAAAAGCAAACACAACGGTTCCAATTACGCCTGCACCAGCCAGAAGTGGAAGCAGCCATTGTGATTCGCTGTCACCTAATATCGGTGTGATCTGGTAGGTTTGCAGCGCAGCCGCCAGCCATTGATAGGCTTCAAGCAGTGGTTCTTTCTCTTTGTGCGAGCTCTCAAAACGGGAGATCTCAACTGATACCCGAATTTCCTCCCTAATATCGGCTTCGAGATCCAAAATTTCACGGGTGGGAAGAGCATATGATTGCTGCTGCAGATGGTCCAGCTCCATTGCCATCTGGTTGACAAACCCTTGACGGGCGTTTCTTTGCGTGACGGCAGACGCTTGCAAATCAGCCAGATGCGCGGCCATTTCTGCCAGTGGCCCCCCGGAAACCTGCAGATCAATATCGGTGAATAAGTTATCGGTGACCACAAGCCGGTCGAGAATTTCTTTGCGGCGCTTTAATTCACCGATGATACTTCCAATGATCCTGCCTTCCTGAACTTGAGCTACACGGGTGTTTTTGGGTACCCGATCTACAATTCGATCAAGCAAACCCTGATTGGAAATGTATTCATTTAAGGCGGTTCTTCCCAAACCACCCGGGTATCCGGCCTGCAGTTCGCTCTCGGCGCCTTTTACAACCAGCAGTCGGGCCAACTGCGGCGGTAAATTGATCTCCTGTTTCACCAGGTGATCTTCTAATTTATCGCGGCTGCGTGGGTTAAACCAAACCTCTACATTGCCATCCAACCCGCTGACGCGCACCCGGCCTGTCGCTTCCACCGGACGTAATGCCATCTTTCCAGACGATTGAAAAAGTGACCTTAGCAGAAACTCAACCAACCGGGTTTTACCAAATTCATTCCGTCCATAAATCAGGTTGACACTGCGCGGCAGAAATTGCAAAGCTGACTGCGGTTGCAGACCATCAAGGAATATTTCAGCTATATGAATTGACATACTTATTCCCCATACACCAGGCGAAAAATAGCCCGTTGAATTTCTGCCAGTTCCGGGATGGCTGGGGTGCTGGTTAAGTTAAGATCAATGGCTTTTTGTAAGGCCAATCCGGCAGCAGCTGCCAAAGCCGGATCATCCTCTGAAAGTACATCGGAAAGATCAGGCTCGCCATTCGGGTATAGGGTTATGCTATCCAAGGCTTGCAGAACTTTCTCGCGTAAAAATGCGCGGTCAGGGGAACAGCCGGAAAATCTAGCGATTAAACGTACGCGCTTCAATTCGTTTTCCGAAAATCCCCAGGCCGCTATTCGGAGGCGGATTTCTTCCTGAATATGCTCGGCAGATTCATTAGAAGGAATCACTAAGAATTTTTCCTGCATGTAGATCGGTCCAATACGGATGAAGCGCCGGTCCATCGTGTTTGCCACTGAATCGTACAGCCAGAAACCGCGTCGTCCAATTTCAGTTGGATCAACCGCGGCAGGTGAGCCGGGCGAGATTACCCGGTTTTGTTCATAAGGAATATGCGTGTGACCTAAAAACACCCTGGCCGGCTGGAACGACTCCAAATCCATGCGGGTGAGCGGCATATAAATCCCACGTTCCAAGGGGTTAGGTGATCTCATCCCGGAGATAAAGTCCCCATGACTGACCAGTATAAATTCAAGGGGTTTGATTTTTCCTCGAAATTCGGCCATCTGATCACCAGCCGAGATACCCGTTTTATACGGTAAGAATAAAAATGGAAGTCCGTTCTTTTCTAGCCAAACCATTTGGGGTTTATCGAACACTAACAGGTTAGGTTGTGAAAAAGAACTCTGTTTTAGGGCAGCATCATGGTTGCCGGGAATTATCACCACTTTCAGGGAACGGAAATTCTGCCTGCTGATAATTTCTTCAAACTCATGAAAATCCCGACGGTCAGCATCAAATAGGTCTCCCGCGATAACCAGGGTATCAGCGCTCACGGTCAGCATTTGCTCCAGAATATCTTCTAGGGCGGTAAAGCGCTGCGGATGTTCTGCGCGGGATGTCAGGTGAAGGTCAGCAGTGATGGCGATGGTCATAGAAAAATTGTAGCATCATTCTGCATTTAATATACGCAAAAGGAACAAAACAGCGCAAACAAGCAACTTTTCCTTTTTACTATACAAACTATGTACACAACCAGTCAATCGGATTGACCTTATAATTAACAGCCGGTATTATTATAAACATACTTGATGAGGTGATTATGTTCTATTCCATTTTGTTGACACTACATTCCCTGACTCGTTGGTTGGTAATCATTGCAGCCGTGTACGCCATCTATCTTTCGATAAGCGGCATAGTGAAGAAATCTGTCTGGACGAAGAAGGATGACCGGGCGGGTATCCTTTTCGCATCTATTGTGGATCTTCAATTGCTGCTGGGGTTCGTATTGTATTTCTTCGTGAGCCCCATTACCACGGCTGCCTTGCGTGATTTCGCAGGTGCTATGCTAGATGTCGTAACCCGCTTCTTCGCCGTTGAACATTCTTTAGTTATGCTCCTTGGATTAGTACTTGTCCATGTTGGCCGCACGCTTTCCAAAAAAGGGGATAATGATTTGCGTAAGCATCAGCGGGCAGCCATCTGGTTTTTTATTGCCCTGATCGTTATCCTCTCTGCCATCCCCTGGCCATTCATGGATGTAGGTCGGCCATTATTTCCGTTTGGCTAGACAATCATCTCGAATTGCCGCGCTTATCGTTTTTGCACAAACGCTATGCCCGTTGGTTATAGGAACAAAATCACGTATAATTCAAGCATGGTAGCACGAGCAGGCTTTAAAATCCCCCCCCTCAACGAACGAAAGCGCATTCCATTGCGCGTGATCCGTTCGCTGGTGAATCATATCGTCACCAATTTCTCTCCTGATGAAGTCATTCTTTTTGGGTCTTATGCTTATGGCAATCCGACCCCGTGGAGTGATATAGATTTGTTGGTTATCATGGAAACGCCCAAAGGAGAATTGGAAACATCGCTGGAAATCGTAGATTCCTTTCCGTCAACCCTTTTCAGCCTTGATATTTTGGCGCGTGACCGCCAAACAATTAACTATCGCAAGGCAATAGGTGATTCATTTATGCGCGAAATTACCAGCAA
>JBAWYZ010000134.1:0-6516 GCA_037143255.1 Leptolinea sp.
AGACTGTATTAGCCTTAACTTTGCAATATCAATACTTTCCAGCCAAAGGATTATATAAATTCTACCAAATATACAATTACTCCCGAGAGACTGGCGATCATATATAGGACGTATGATATACGCATGAACAATTTGTAATTTGAAAATCGCAATCTTTTGGGTACCAGATTGTTACCGCGAAGCATCACAAATGTTCCAAATAAAAACCCGAAAACACCAATTATTGCGTGCACAGTCGTAACAGCTATTGGAACATCCGACAGATTGGTAGCGATTTTTGGCAGATAATATCCGCGGAACGAGCCTATCATCACGCCTAAAATCACACTGGCGTTTAGAATAACAGCCACAGTCTGTACCCAGCGGTGAATCTCATATTGCTTGCGGATGGCCAACCAGACTCCAACCGATAATAATATGGCTGAAAGGATTATGAAAACCAGAGTCAGATCTGATAAAAAATGGGCTTTTGTTCCTAAAAAGCCGGGTAAATGATAAAGGTCCATTTTGCTAACCTGCCTTTCAAATTTGGGATAACTAATATATTAATGAGTATAGCGATTTAAAAATATTTAACCACATTGTTGTACAAATCAGGTATGATGTTTCTTACTATGTTTCAAATTATTTGTTATTAATCCCTTCAACAGGTATCGGAATTCTTTCCAGGTTTTATCAAAGTGTAAGGCCGAGAAGCATATGCAATATCAACTCCCCATATTTGAAAACTTGTGTCCCTCCTGGGAGAAAGTTCTTTCCTTGGGCGTGCGATCAACATTTCCCAAAGGTAGCAATATATTTGACTTGGATGACACCATCAAAGGTGTGTACTACATCAAAGCAGGTACGGTCGAGATCAACCTTTTTACTATTCATGGGCCCGAAAAAGCTCTGTTTATTGTTGGCCCGGGGTGCGTTTTTGGCGAGGTCTCCTGCTTTATGGAAGAAACCGGCGAAGAAGCCAGTGGCCGGGCGCGTACAGACTGTGAATTGTATTATTTCAAAAAAGAAATTATAGAAGGTCAAATTGCCAGTCAATCCCCTGAATTGATTATTGAGCTGGTTCGGTCTTTGGCATATAAAATCCAGATGTATACCTCGCTGCTCAAAGACAGTTTGATCAGCAACCTTTTCATCCGAGTATGCAAAATGTTGGTTTATCTGGTACGTTTCAAAGAAGCGAATATTTCTCTGGGACAAAAAAATGTCTGGATTCGGCCCGATATTACTCAAAATGATATGGCCCGGTTGATGGGTGTACACCGTGTGACCGTGACCAAGGCGATTGGCCGCTTGAAAACTATGGGTATTCTTCGGCGGTTCTCTAAAAGATGCCTTGAGATTACTGATTTTCCAAGATTAGTGAAACTGGTTGAATCAGCGGATTATTAAAGCCTAATCAATAAATTGTAGCTATGGCTACATTAATTTGCATAATTTTCAGGTATGATTTGAACATCAAAAAGTTTCTAGCCTGGAAGAGGTTCTAATCTAGGCGGTATATAATGCAAACATTTGCCATCAAAATTCATTACCTAAACCTTATTTGGAGAATATTATTCTATGAGTGAATCCATTCGCGCATTATGTGAGGCGCCAGCAGGCAAAACTGAAATTTTACAGGGCAATATTGCCTTTGCGGTAGGCTGTGTACGCGGTGGTCTCCACGCCGCAGATGGCTACCCCGGCACACCCAGCAGTGAGGTGATTGACCGCGGCTTATCACAGGTTCAAGATTTGATCCATGTGAATTGGTCTGTCAACGAAGCAGTAGCCTCCGCAGTAGGCGTTGGTCACTCTTTGGCCGGGCGTGATTGTGTTGTCACGATGAAGATACCTGGCCTTTTCCAGGCTGGCGATATCTTCACCAGCGGCTCGTTATTCGCAAAGGAGCGTGGGGCTCTGGTGTATTATATTGCCAGTGACTTTACACCCAGTTCCACCCAGCATGTCATTGATCCGCGTTACCTGTTCAAATCCTGTTTTGTGCCGGTATTTGAACCGCGCAGCCATCAGGAGATGCACGAGGCTGCGGCAATTGCTGTGGAAATTTCTCGCACATATCAAACCCAGGTGGTAGTGATGCCCAACGGCAATCTGTGTCACAGTGAAGGACTGGTGCATCTGATGGAGCCGCTAACCCGCGAACCCGTCGTCATGCCGGATAATATGCGCGAATTCAATGTGATGCCATTCATTGCCCGCCGCAACTTTGAAATTGTCATGGCCGAACGTATGCCGGCTCTTCTTGACATGGTGGAAAGCAGCCCCCTGAACTACTGGGAAAAAGGATCTGGCAAGGTGGGCATAGTCACAGCCGGAATGAGCGACCGTTATGTGCATGAAGTTAAAAACGCATTAGGGCTTGATCTGGATATTCTCTCGCTGGCCTTTACCAATCCGTTGCCTATGGATTTGATCACCGAATTCTATAATGCGATTGACGGTGAAGTGTATGTCATTGAAGACGGCTACCGCTTTATTCAAGAAGCGATGCAGCAGGCCGGGCTGCATCCGCAGGGTAAGCAGGCATACAGTATTATCACCGAATGGACGCCGGCATTGGTAGCTGAAAAACTAGGTTATACGGTGAACCATCAAAAGGTGGAGGTTCAACCTATTCCACGACCGCCGGCGTTGTGCGCTGGCTGTCCGTACCGTCTTTTTGCCAATGAAGTCGCTTTATTAAGAAAGAAAAAGCAGATTGATGTGGTTTTTGGTGACATCGGTTGTAATGGACTGCTCTACTTTATGGATGCGGTCGATACCGGACTGGCAATGGGCGCCAGCGAAGCTCAGCGCATCGGCTATGTGATGGACCGACCGGAGCAAGCCTCCCGCTGCCTGACGGTGCTGGGCGACAGCACTGAATGTCACACCGGCATGGATGCTACCCGCAACTCGGTTTATCGCAATGTACCGGGTGTAAAGGTTATTTTGGACAACTCTTGGACGGGAATGACCGGCGGTCAACCTACCCCCACATCGCCAGTCAACTTTGCCGGAGAAACCATGCGCTTCAGCCTGCCTGAATCTTTGCGTGCACATGGAGCGACTGTGATAGAAGTGGGGGCGTATGAAAAGAATGGCATCCGCAAGGCATTGAAGATCGCATTGGATGATGCCACCAAAGGCGCCTTGACTACCATTGTAGTTCAGGATGGCGGTTGTATTCAGAAGATTGAAAACAGCTCCCAGAGGGTATTTGTTGATCCGCAGGTTTGCAAGAAATGCAACGCCTGCCTGATCTGCCCCGGCATTGAATTGGGAGCGGATGGTGTGCCAGTGATCAACAATCTGTGCAGCGGCTGCGGTGGGATGGCGCCGGCCTGTGCGCAAACATGCCCTACCGGGGTTCTGAAACCAATTGATTTGAAAGAATTGAAATTAAAGACCATGCCCGAATATCCCATGCCGGAAGTCAGTCTTCTGGCTGGCAGCATGACGGGAAAGGATTTACCAGAGCGTATCTCGCTGGCCATTCGCGGGGTGGGCGGTCAGGGCAATTTGTTCTTCGGGAATGTGCTCGCGCAATTGGCTTTCCTGGGTGGTTACGGTGAAAAGAATATCATCAAGGGTGAGACTCACGGGATGGCGCAGATGGGCGGCCCGGTGATCAGCACTTTTGCCTGCGGTCTGGCTTCCAGTCCGGTATTCCTGCCGGGGACGGCTGACTGTCTGATCGCTTTGGAAAAGAGCGAAGTACTGCGGCCGGAATTTTTGGATATGCTTAAGCCGGGCGGTACTGTACTACTGGCGGATACTGCCATTCTTCCTCTGGGGATGAAGAAAGAACAGTATCCGACCGACTCGCAGATTACATCCAGCCTACAGCCGTTCCATGTCATTACCGTGGCTGCTTTGGCTAAAGCGCTGGAATTGGGTGACCTGAGTGGACGCATCGCCAATGTGGTGATGATGGGCGTGCTCAGTACAGTGGCTCCCTTTGATGTATTCCCCGAAGCCGTGTGGCTGCAGGCGCTGCGCCAGGTGAATGCAAAAACACAAGTTTTCTCAGCCAACGCAGCAGCTTTCCAGGTGGGGCGGGAAATGACAAACCGTGCTACAGTTATCGCATAACACTCATGGAGGATAACCATGCTATCCAGTCTTCTTGAACCAAAAAGTATTGCTGTGATCGGCGCCAGCGAGGATATCTCCAAACCCGGTGGCCGTATCACACTGAATATTCTGACCAAGGGTTTCGCCGGTGATCTTTACCTGGTCAACCCAAAAGGTGGAACGATCCAGGGGGTGAAGGCTTACCCCTCCATCCCGGAAATGCCATCTGCGCCAGAACTGGCGTTGATTGCCGTGCCAGCGAAATTTGTGCGCACTGCGCTGGAAGAACTGGCCGTCAAGGGAGGCCGGATCGTGGTGGTGTTAAGCGCTGGCTTCGGCGAACTGGGTGCGGAGGGCAAGCAGGAAGAAAAGGCTTTAGCCGAAATTGCCACCAAGCACGGTATTTTATTATTAGGCCCGAATTGTTCCGGGGTGATGACTTATGCCCATGCCAGCAAATTCACCGGTAGCGCGCTGGAACTGGTGCGCGGCGGGATTGATTTCCTCAGCGGTTCAGGCGCCACTGTTGACTTTCTAGCCGAACATGCCATGCGGCGCGGACTGAAATTCAATTCCTTCCTGACGGTGGGCAATTCTGCACAGAGCGGTGTACCCGATTTGATGGAAATTTATGACGAAGCGCATTCGGAAGACAGTCCCAAGATAATGATAACTTACCAGGAAAGTATTGTTAACCCGCAAAAATTCCTGAAGGCAGCGCGCAGCCTGGGCAAGAAGGGCGTACTGATTGCCGGCATCAAAGCCGGTACCACCCAGGCTGGCAGCCGGGCAGCCGCCAGTCACACCGGCGCCATGGCAACCAATGACACTGCTGTACAAGCCCTGTTTGACAAAGCCGGCGTGATCCGCGTTAATTCGCGCATGGAACTGGTGGATGTGGCCAATGTGCTGGTGTGCGTCAAAGGGAAAACAGACGGCAAACGCGTGGCTATCATCACGGATGCCGGCGGACCGGGGGTTATGGTTTCAGATGAACTTAACCGCTTGGGGTTTGAGGTGCCGGCATTTAACGAAAAAACCCGTGCACGACTGGCCGAAGCGCTGC
The DNA here is from genome assembly GCA_037143255.1 of Leptolinea sp. Lineage (GTDB taxonomy): Bacteria > Chloroflexota > Anaerolineae > Anaerolineales > Anaerolineaceae > Leptolinea. The sequence goes on from JBAWYZ010000134.1 coordinate 5,129, forward strand.
CACCCGGCGCTGGAGTGGGCAACCCGGTAGACTGCCTGCCGTCCATTACCGCGCCGGTATTGGAAAAGGTGTTGACCATCCTGCAAGAGGAAATTATCAACCAGGTAGATTTCATTATCCATATGGCAGGCGACTCTGGTCTTTCGGATAATTGGGCTATTTACCAGGTCATCCATAAATTCATGCAAACTAGTCCCATTCCGGTCTTGCCCTCTTTTGTTTCGGTGTTGGCATCGGAAGTACCGTTGAAGAAATTCCGCGGGATTGGTGGCTGCTATTTTGAAGACGAAGTCTACCTGGCGCGCGCGCTGGCACGGGTGATCAATCGGCCACGCATCACTGAGCCGGTGACGGGTTTGCCGGGCTACGATCGACCAACGATCGCCGCACTGCTGCAAGGTCAACATGGCGCGCTGACTCCCCAGGTGACGCGCGAAGTACTGCAAGCTGCCGGGGTACGCTTCCCTGGTCAGGTGGAATTAAATGACAAAGCCGCGTTGACGGATGTGCCATTTGCCTTCCCCTGGGTAATGAAGGTGATGGGGCCGCTGCACAAGAGTGATGTAGGCGGGGTACGGGTGGGTATCCAAAACCTGGCTGATGCAAATACCGTTTGGGACGAATTATTGCAAATCAAAGAAGCCAACGGCGTGCTGGTTCAGCAAATGGTCAATGGCACGGAGGTAATCATCGGCGCCAATCGGGAGGAAGGTTATGGCCATCTGGTGGCATTTGGGCTGGGCGGCATTTATACCGAGGCGCTTAAAGATGTCAACTTCGCGCTGGCTCCGCTTTCTTTCGAGGAAGCAGACAGAATGATCCATGCTATTCGCGCTTTTCCGTTGCTAATAGGTGTACGCGGTGAACCAGGTATGGATATGGATATCCTTCAGGAGACGCTCATTCGCATCAGCCTGTTGGTGACAGATTTCCCGTCCATCCGTGAATTGGATCTGAATCCGGTGAAGGGTTACGGAAAAGAGATTTTCACCGTTGATGCCAGAATTTTGGTGGATTGACCAAAATTCTAGTATCTTCGATTATGTGTTCCCTGCAATAAATATTCAAAAAGGGAATACCTTGAAAATTTATTGCTTGGGTTCTAAGATACGGTATAGGTGACCCGGCGCCTGAAGAGAAATTACCAAAGGTATAAGCCCTTAAAAACAGTGGTGGAATATTTTCCGGTAGTTAATCATGCACACTGGTCAAATGATAAGCCAATTGATCGTTATTCATGCGGTAGACTTGATCTGTAACGATATCTGGCAGGTTTTATATTTGTACCTTATACATGCTAAGAAAGCAGCCAAATAAAGAAAAACCAGTTATTTATCTTTGCAAAAACCCTCAGGACAACTTGATTTTACGCTTACGTATCCCATCAT
>JBAWYZ010000135.1:0-6455 GCA_037143255.1 Leptolinea sp.
CCTAAAAGGGTAATCAATCCAACCAGGGGAATGTATAACAAAAAGGCGATGGGAGGTGAGAGCAGAAATTCCATCGATTAGCCTCCAAATGCTTTCAATAATGCTGCTGCTGCCGGGATGGTGATAAAGCTGACAGCCGACGGCCAGAATCCAAGCGCCACAATGGCCGAGGTAAGAATCACCAGGGGAATTTGCATAAGTGATCCCAATTCTTTGCCTTCATTTACCGCATCGGATGGTTTCACACGGTACATCCGGTTTACCAGCGGCGCGTAATATCCCAGTGAAATCACACTGTTCAGGGCAGCAAAAACCACCAGAATGATCAGCCAAGTGTTTTGAGCTTCAAATCCGGCCATAAATATTTGCCATTTCGACATGAACCCGGCCAGAGGCGGAAGTCCACCCAGTCCAAGCAGAGCCACTGAAAGAGCCAGAGCTGCCATGGGATATTTGGTGCTAGCGCCAGCCAGGTCATCAATCATCAAAGGACCATGTTTCTTACGGGCAATGTATAAAGCGTAAAGCAGAGCGCCGGCCGCCAAAAAAGCCAGACCCTTCATCATGGTATGGGTTATCAGGTGGAAGAAACCACCAGCAGCGCCATCCAACACTTTGAATTGTATGGCAGCGCCAAAGCCTATCAGCATATACCCGACATGACTGAGACTGGAAAAGGCCAGCATCCGTTTAACTTGAGTCTGTCGCAGCGCCATCAGATTCCCGTACAACATATTGACTGCTCCGAAGAGCAGCAAAATGACGCCCCATGAAAGAGAAACGCCCGAAAGCGAACCCAACGCCCGCAGCATAGCCACTAAACCGGCTTCAATCACAATACCAGATAGTAAAGCTGAAACGCCGCTTGGAGCCTGCGAATGGGCATCCGGCAGCCAGGTGTGCATCGGAACAAACGCCGCCTTGACGCCAAACCCAATGATAAACAAAGCCCCGGCTGCCCGCAACATCAACGGCATGGTAGGGGCTAGTTTTTGAATGATAGCTAGATTGGTTTCACCGTAAACCATAAATACCAGGGCGATGCCCAGTAATACCAGGATTGACCCGGTGGCGCTTTGAACCAGGTATTTCACTCCGGCTTCCAGTGAGCCCGGTTGGGTGCTGTAAAAGGCCACTAGCATATAGGATGCGACCGCCATAGCCTCGAACCACACCCACAGATTGAATAGATCGTTGGCACAGGAAAGACCAACCACTGCGGCAACCATCGATATCATCAAGGCGTAGAATTTTTCTTCGCCCTCTTCCCCGGCGATGTAATCCACCGAGAACAGGGAAGCCAACGTACCCAACAACAATGCAGAGCCTCCCAGTACCAGGCTGATGCCGTCAAATTGCAGGGCTACCGTGCCGACCATCAGATCGATTGGTCCAGATGCAAAAAACTGTCTGGTAAGGGAAATAAAAATTGCATCAACCAGCAGGAAGAAAACAAAAGCCAACCAGCGGGCGGGGCTGTATTTTGCCTTACGGATAACTGCAACCCGACCTACCAGGTAGGTGGCGATAGCGCCGGCAAACGGCAGGATCAACAGCCCAAGGAAAAGTGTTTTTGCATCCATATCTCAGGCTCCTACCATCAGAATTACCAGAACAATTATCAAACCGATTATTATGGAAGCCACGTTCCAGTTCAACAAGCCAGTCTGCGTTACCCGCAGCGCTTCCGCTGAATATTGGGTACCGCTCACTATCCAACGGTTGATGGCTTCAAAACCAAAACTGTCAGCGGCAACATCGCCCAGACCTTTCAAGGTTTTTTCTATGCCTCCCAGTTTTTCGCGCTGCCACCAGATGATTAAGCCGGTAGCAATCACCAACATGGCAATCCAGGTGGCAGGAGCCATCAAAACTTCTTCCCCCATCATCAACGTGGTGATGGAATGGATTTCATGATGCGGCAATGTGGATTTCAGCAGATCTGAAAACGGACCGGCTGCTAACCAGGTGACCAGGGATAAAGCCGCCAGCGGAATGAGCGCCGTTTTCATAAATACACCGGCAGCATGTACATGCAGTTCTTTGCGTGGTTCGCCGTAAAAGACCATCCACACACAGCGGAAGGTGTAAAAGGCGGTTATACCCGCACCAATGAGCATGGCGATATACGCCCACATTGGGCCGCCCGCTAGCCCAGATTCAAGAATTAACTCCTTGCTCCAGAAACCATTCAGTATCGGCAATCCAGCCAGCGCCAGCGAACCGATAATAAATACATTGCGCACCATCGGCATCTTCTTGCCGAGGCCGCCCATTTCGCGCATGTCGCGGGTTCCAACGCTGTGGATCACTGCACCAGCTGCCAGGAAGAGCAGCGCTTTGAAGACCGAATGACTCAATAAATGGAATTGGCTGGCGAAGATGCCGCCGGTTCCGACTGCATACACCATATACCCCAATTGAGAAACAGTGGAATATGCCAAGACCCGTTTCAAGTCGGTGGCTACCGTCGCCATGATGGCGGCCAACAGAGCCGAGAAAACACCCACAATGATGACCGCGTTTGTCCAACCTGGTACATGTGAAAATGCCGGGTAAAAACGTGCCAGCAGATAAACGCCCGCATTGACCATCGTGGCTGCATGGATCAGCGCACTGATGGGTGTGGGGGCTTCCATGGCATCAGGCAGCCAGGTCTGGAAGGGGAACTGGGCGGATTTTGCCGCGGCTGCCGCCAGAAAACCAAAGCCGGCAATCGCCAAAATCCTTGCAGGGACATCACTCCAATGTGCCAACAGGTCGTTCAATTCATAACTGCCCAGGTAGCTATGAACCAGCAAAGCGCCCAGCAGCAACCCTACTCCGCCGAACTGGGTGATGATCAGGGCTTTCATACCGCCAGCCACCGCTTTTGGATCGTCATTATTAAAGGCAATCAATGCATATGAGCACAACGCTGTGATTTCCCAGAACACAAAAATCAACAATAAATTAGTGGTAAGAACCAACCCAACCATGCTACCGATAAAGAACAATACAAAGGCATAATAGCGCGCGATCTGATTTTCGCCGCGCATATAATCCACCGAGAAGATCACCGCCAGACAACCAACGACCGTGGCTACTGCTGCTAAAAACACACCCAGACCGTCTGGCGCAAAGGTAAACACGCCAAAAACCGGCCCTGAATCAACAGAAATGATGGGCGCTCCGGTGGCATACGGGATCAATGCCAGAGCAGCCACACCGGCAGCCACTGAAAATGCAACTGCAACCCAATGCAGGATTTTTGAATATTCATCCCCAATCAGCCAAATGATGACCGCCCCAGTCCAGGGGATAGCAATTGTGAGCAATAGAAGAGTGGATGCCATGCTGCTCACCTTTTCAAGTTAGATAAACTGCGAAGATTCATGGAACCAACATACCGCCGAGCTTGGACTGCCAGAGCCAGCCCGATAACTGCCACGATAGTGTCAGCAACGATAACCGTCAGCGCCATACTCTGGCCGGTATTGATGTGGCCGTTCGCTTGCCCGGCCGCAACAAATGCCAGAATGGCCGCCTTAGCCAGAATTTGCAGCGCCACAATCACCTTGATCATGTGATTAGCAGCCAGCAGTGCATATAGACCGATGCCTACCAAGCCAAGTACTGCAATAATGGAAAGAGATAAATTTGACAATTGCATGTTACTCCTCCCCCTTGTTAGATTGTGGTTTGCCTTCAGCCAGCAGTCCCAGAATTCCCAGGGCTCCGGCGAAAATCAGTACAATTTGCAGCATCACATCTGCCGTTCGATTTTGCCAGAATTCAATCTTAAACGATACGCCATCTGGTGAGACAGCATTCGGGATCACGCCGGACAGGTTGAACCAGGCCAGTAATCCAATCGAAACGATCACCAGCGCCCAAATCACCGGGCGCGAGATCAAACCCCGGGGAGAAACACCGCCTTCGCCAGCAATGTTGATGGCGAAGACAAAAAGAACCGTCACCAGCCCTGCCCCTACACTAAGCTCGATGACGGCGATTTCAGGCGCCCCAAGAATATACAACCATAGCGCCGCAAGAGCGCTGGCGCCGGCCAGCCATAAAGCTGAAATCAACAACTTCGGTGCGCGCACCGCCATTGCCGCACAAAGAAGCAGTCCAACCAGTATCAAAATCTGCCACACAGCCACTCCTCCTTATCGGATGAGAAATAAATTCATATCCGATTATTTATAACGAGATTTTCGTTATCTCGCATGTGATAAAAAACATGAAAATTGTTGTACAACTTCCTGAATCTTGTGAAAACTGTCACAATCAGTGAATTATACCTTTCATCTAAGGTTTATTGTGCGTGTTTTCATATTCAAAACCATTGCAACCGGAGTGAGGTAGAATGGAAGAAATCAATCTAGGAGGCAGATTATGCTGAAACATGTGCTTTGTTATGGAGATTCGAATACCTGGGGATCCATCCCCGGCTCCAAAGACCGCTACCCGCGCGAGGTTCGATGGACGGGTTATCTGCAAAAACTTCTGGGTGAAATGTATTATGTCATTGAGGAAGGCTGCAACGGCCGCACCACCGTTTGGGATGACCCGGTCGAAGGGGATAAAAACGGCAAAACCTACCTGATGCCCTGCCTGTGGTCGCACCGGCCAGTTGACCTGGTCGTGTTGATGCTCGGCTCAAATGATCTGAAAATCCGTTATTCCGTTCCTGCATCGGATATCGCCCGCAGCATCGGAATTTTGGCAAAGATCATCTTAAAATCAGAGGCCGGTCCGCAAGCCGGTGCACCCAAACTCTTGATTGTTGCTCCACCAAAACTGGCTAAACTGACTGAGTATGCCGATATGTTTGAAGGCGGGACTGAAAAATCCAATAAACTTGGCGAAAAGTACGAAAAGATCGCCAAAGACCTGAATGTGCCATTTTTTGACGCCAATACGGCGGTTATTTCCAGTGATAAGGACGGCATTCATTGGGAAGCAGTTGAGCATGCCAAATTTGCCCGCGCCCTGGCTGAAATTATTCTAGGTATTGTTTAACAATTATTCACTTGCGATGCGAATGAAGCGTTCTGCCACATCGTAATGCCTTCGCTCGGGTGTAGCGCCGGCATCACAGAACAAGTCCTCACAGGTATCCGCTAAACCGCCTGCTTTGGCTGCAATATAGGCTTCTTCATTGCGCCAGACAGAGATGATTTGCCAATCCGACTTGTCTTCTTTGTCATGGATCAGAAATGATTGGAGCAATCCCTCAGGAGGATGCTTGGCTTTTTTTGCATAGGATTCCTCAAGTGTGCGCCTGTTTTCTTTTTTTACATGTCCGTTTAATGTTGTAAGATACATAGAAAGCTCCTTTGATCGGAGAATCCAACCGGTCTACTCTAAGTATAGACCCACTTTCAAAGGCAAGCAAGAAATTGATCAAAAAAACAGGCGCACTTTTCAGCGCCCTGCTTTTTCACCTTGCTCATTTCTTCGAGAAAGAATTAATCGAATATCTTCAGTACTTCTTTCAAGCGTTTGACATCGTTCTCGATGATGATTTCTCCGTCGATATCAAATGTGGGCGTGGTCAGGTTGCCACCCGTCCATTTGCGCAGTTGATCAGAAGCGCCGGGAACATCGGTAATATTCACTTCTGTATATGGGATGGAATGCTCCTGCAACCATACGCGAGCTTTTTTGCAATCTGGGCACCAGGATGTGCAATACATTACGACTCCACCTTTCGGCAGATTGTGGATATCTTCTTCTTTTGATTTTTGAGGCGCTAAAGCTGGGTTTTGTTGGATGCGCGCCAATTCAGTTAATAAGACATCATTATCCGGCTGCTGGCCAATGTCATGGATATCAATATAGCGAATGAACCCCTGCGGGTCGATGATAAAAATCGCCCGTTCGCTTTTGCCTTCAGTTCGTAAAACACCGTATTGGCGGGCTACCGCGCCGTGCGGCCAGAAATCGCTCAGTAGAGGGTAGGTGATACCACCCAGGCTTTCCGCCCAGGCAACTAAACAAGGATTGTGATCAACGCTGATGCCCAGAACCTGGACATTCGATCCCTCGAACTTCGGCAAAAGCGCCTGGTACGAAGGGATCTGGCCCGTTCATATCGGCGTCCAGGCCAGAGGAAAAAACGCCATCACCACGGTTTTTCCGCGCAGGCTGCTAAGGGTGACCTCTTTGCCGAGGTGGCTGGTCAACGTGAAATCTGGAGCGGGTTGCCCAATTTGAAGACTCATAGTTCCTCCTGAATAATTAGAGTAAAGATGTCATATTATACAACAGAATCTTTAAAACCCCTCTCCAAAATCTCTAAAAAGCGGAGTTTTGGGGGAGGATTTTGTGGTTGTAGTTTTTACCAATTCAGAATCCGAACGAATCAAAGTCACCTTCCCCTATTTCCGCTTTACGAAATAGGGGAAGGCCGGGATGGGGGTGTTTTTAATCTAAATCTCTTTCACTATTACCAGGAGTATTAAGGC
>JBAWYZ010000136.1:0-6407 GCA_037143255.1 Leptolinea sp.
GCACAACAATCTGAAACCCTTATGAGTTAGAATTTCATCTATAAAATTTACGATTTTTTTACGAATTTTTCACAATATTTTTACTTGAATAATAATAATCCGATGCTATAGTAACCCTATGCCTGTAATTATCCAGAAAATATCAATTATGCTTAAGAAATGAGCATATAGTTAATTTATTACGTAGTAACAAATGGCTACCACGGTTACCGCTTTACGTGAAAGTAGCAGAGAAACCACAGTATCCATCAGAAGAGAGGGTGATTATGTTCAATAAACTTAAGATATGGATTTCAAGCAGTTTACAAATCAAGCTGGCATTACAGATTCTGATGGTAATGACTGGATTGCTAGGACTATTCATTATCTATGATGTAAATGCACAGCGGACGATGATTGAAAAAGCTCTATATGCCAAAGGTGAGAGCATGGCTTTGAGCGGAGCGCGGACCATTAGCCACATCCTGGAGGATGCCATCGTCAGCGGCCGTCTGAGCGAGGCGGAGGTCTTCGACAGTAATTTTCAGCCCATCCCGAACACTGATCCCCAAAAGTATCATAACGCTTATGATAGTTTCACCGATGTCAATTTTCAAACCATTGAAGATGGGTATCTTCAGGATAAAGATGTGGTTTTTTGCGTGGCAATGGCCGTCAATGGTTATATTCCTACCCACAATACAAAATACTCTCAGCCTTTGACGGGCAATAAAGTGAAAGATAATGCAGGAAACCGCACCAAGCGTTTATTTACAGACCCGACAGCCACAGCCGCTGCCAATAACATAAAACCTATTATGCAACAGATATATCATCGAGATACAGGGGAAGTTATGTGGGATATTTCTTCGCCGATTATGGTGAATGGCAAACATTGGGGCGCTTATCGGGTTGGTTTCTCCCTCGCAAGCACGGATGCTCAGATGGCTGCCATCACCCGGTTTATTTTTATTGCCGGTGTACTGTTGATCATAGCCATTGCAACCGCTTCTTACCTGCTCACTCGCTCAATCGGCCAATCGGCAAAACTTATGGCGCATACCGCAGAGCAAATTGCCAATATCGATTTACCCGCTTTTGCTGCTGCGACAACCGCCATGGCGGCTGGTGACCTGACCCAATCAATTAGCGTGCAAACCCCCCATCTTGTTTATCAATCAAAAGACGAGATGGGCGATCTGGCTCAATCGTTTAACAGCATGATCACCCGTTTGCAGGAAACAAGTGAAGCCTTCACTCGAATGGCTGCAAACCTCAGAAATTCTATTGAACAAACATCTGAATGTGCACATCTCCTATGCGAGGCAAATCAGCAACTTGTTTCAATTTCCGTGCAAGCAAAGCAATCTACCAATCAGATATCTACAACTATTCAAATGGTCGCTACTGGAACAACAAAACAAAGTGAAGATGTTACAAAGACGGCTGACTCGGTCGAACAAATGAGCCGCGCAATCGATGGTGTGGCCAGAGGAGCCCAGGAACAAGCGACTGCGGTCAGCAGGGCTTCACAGGTGGCGGGACATATCAGTACTGCCATCGAGCAAGTTGCCAGTAATGCACAGGCGGTCACACGTGACTCAGCTGAGGCTGCCCGCTATTCACGCGATGGTGCCAAGACTGTCAAGGAAACCATCACCGGTATGGAAACGATCCGGACAAAGGTGGGTCTTTCGGCTTCAAAGGTCGAAGAAATGGGCGTGCGCTCGGAGGAGATCGGCGCGATTGTAGAAACTATCGAGGATATCGCCAGCCAGACCAACCTGCTGGCGTTGAACGCAGCCATTGAAGCGGCACGTGCCGGTGAACAAGGTAAGGGATTTGCAGTCGTGGCCGATGAAGTCCGTAAATTAGCTGAACGCTCTAGCATGGCGACCAAAGAAATTGCCGGTTTGATCAAGGGTATCCAAACAACCGTAAGCGAAGCGGTCACCGCCATGAAGGAATCGGCTAGCGAGGTCGAATCCGGGGTCGCGCGCGCCAATTCTGCCGGAGAAGACCTCAACAACATATTGGGGGCAGCCGAGTCAGTCTACAAGCAAGCTGAAGAAGCCGGGAGCGCTGCTGCCAAAGTGAGCGCCGCTGCCGTTGAACTGGTAGGTGCTGTTGATTCAGTCTCCGCCGTTATCGAAGAAAACACTGCTGCTACTGAGCAGATGGCTGTCAATTCATCCGAATTGACCCAGTCTATCGAGAACATCGCCAGTGTTAGTGAAGAGAATAGCGCGGCAGTCGAAGAGGTTTCAGCATCAACTGAAGAAGTCACGGCCCAGGTCGAAGAGGTCTCAGCTTCCGCGGCCTCCATGATGGAAATGGCTAAAAGCCTGCAGCAGATTGTCGCTCAGTTCAAGCTAAAATAATTTTTTCGCCAGTATTGAAAATTTGAGTACTTGCGTAGCCCTCGGCGTTAGCAAAGGTGCAATTGTGGCATCGCCTGTGGCTTAGATGGCGCGAACATTATTGGACGTAATATCGCAATTTAAAAGTTTGGTTGAATCAGAAAACTCTTCAAAGGTACCAGATAATTCGGATATTCAGTTTATCTGTAGCGCTGGTTTTTGGGTGATATACTTTTTAGCGTATGGAAAACAACCGTGAGAGCTACGACCCGCGCTATTTTGAACCGTTATTTGCTGCTGAAGAACGGCATTTCTGGTTTGTTGCCAGGAATAAGGTTATCAGCGCAATGGTTCAGAAAGCTCTAGCCGGGCGCATGGAGGATGTTCATCTGCTTGAAGTCGGTTGCGGCACCGGCAATGTTTTAAGGGTATTGGTACAAGAATTTCCAGAGGCAGTTTTGCTCGGAATGGACCTTTTTCATGAAGGTTTGAGGCTGGCACAAAAAAGAGTCAAATGCCCGCTGGTGCAGGCAGATCTGGCGTTCCCACCGTTTTCCAAACTTTTCGACCTGGTCGGGCTTTTCGATGTTTTGGAACATATTAAAGAGGATCAATCGGTGCTGGATCAACTGTGTCGGGTGGTGAAACCGGGCGGGTCACTTTTAATTACCGTTCCAGCCGATCCACGTCTATGGAGTTACTTTGATGTAGCCAGTCACCACGTACGCAGATATACTCTTGAAGGGCTAATTTCAAAAGTGCAATCTGCCGGGTTCGAGATTGAATTCGCCTCTCCCTATATCGCAGCCACCTATCCGATTGTGTGGCTAAACCGGCGCATAAATGGGGATGCTGGAAATGGTGAAGATGCTTCTGTCCACCGCAAGGCGGAAGAGGAATTACGCATTATCCCGGTAGTTAATTTTCTGTTCCGCGTCATTCTGGGAATGGAAGCCGACTGGTTAGCGCGGGGAAATCATCTGCCGTATGGTTCTTCGTTGGTCTTGCTTGCTCGTAAACCGTCTATTTCGCGGTAATTGCAACTTTTAATACAATTTGACCGCAGCGGATTTCATCTCCGGAAATGACCACTGTAGGTGAATAGACTCGATCCTCATTGAGGAATGTTCCGTTGGTAGAATTTAGATCTTCCGCCCACCACTGATTATGATGGAAGCTCATTCTTGTATGCCGAGATGAGACTGTTTCATCCTGAATCGAAAAATTGCAGGCAGGATCCCTTCCAATAATCACTTCAGATATTGTGAATTCAACCGCATTGAAATCGCTTTCGATAATTGGAGAAATCGTCAAAACTGGAACCTGAGCCGTCCTGGATAATTCTGCCTGGGTTCGTAAATCTTGCCAAATTATGTACAGCGCGGTTGCCAGAAAGGCAAACAAAGCCAAAGATACCAGCGCTCGGATTACAAGAACGAAGATTCCACTCATAGCTAATCTCCTGGTTGGACTGAGTTGCTGAAGGGTTGCATGGGGCCGGTATTCGAATAGGATGCGGGAGGATCTTCGCCGTACACTAATGGAATTCCTGCCAGCGAAATGACATCACCAGGGTATAAAGGTTGTTGGGATACCCTGACTGAATTTACAAACGTTCCACCGGCTGAGTTGAGATCAAAAATTACATATTGCCCTTTGACAGCTCTGATTTGGGAATGTTCGCGTGAAATGCGAGCATCTTCAATAATCAGATCATTTTCGAGCCGTCGGCCGATATTAAAAATCAATTGGGTTAGCAAAATGGTTTCCAGCCCATTGACGATAATGAAAGCATTGGTAGGAATGGTATCGCCTAAAATAATATCTGCTTGCGGCTCCAAAGCAGGCATAGCCGCTGTTTTATCAAGTTTTGCGGTGTTCGCAAAACTATTTCGGACTAAAACTTCATTCGCCAGCAGATCGCCATTTACAGAAATTTCGATTTGCGGAAGAATTTCCCTTGACAATCCGGCATCTTGCAGCAGATTTTGCAACGTTTCGGCTACCGGAAATTCCTGCCAATCTTTTAATGCACAAGTTGAAACCTCCAGCAAGAGTGATTTTGGGAAATCATCCAGGTCAGAAATATCCTCTTCCTTGAGATATGCCTCAACAGCAGCTGCCAGTTGTGATGAAAAAGAAGCTAGATTCTGGGGGCCGGGAACAAGTTGAGCGCTTGATTCAACTAGCGCTTTTAGGCGGGATTCGATCGCGTCAAAATTAATCTTCATAATTTATATCTTTTCAGGAGCTAAACAATTAACCACGAATACGCGAAAATGGATAAAAAAGCCGCAATGTCATAGGTAAAAAATTCTTTGAAATTCTCATGCAATCCATCCTAATCATTTTATCTATTCTTCACCAGACTTGCCGCTGATGACTGCTGTACGGGCATTGGTTAATGAAATTAAGGCATGCACGGGCATCCGAATATTTAAACCCCGTTGACCGCCGCTAATGTGGATTTCTTCAAACTCGTTTGCAGCAGAATCCAGCCAGGTTTGAAACCCTTTTTGGATCAAAGCCAGGGGAGAAATTCCACCTACCAACAAGCCGGTAAGTTTTTCTGCTTCTGCCTGAGTGGATAATTGGAGCTTCTTCTCCCCTACAACAGCTGCCAATGCTTTTAAATCAACCTCATGGTCGCCGGGAACTACAGCCAAAATGGGTTTCGCAGGTTTGGAGCGCAGCACAACAATTGTCTTAAATACCTGGGAGGGTGAAACTCCTATGAGGCGGGCTGATTCAATTGCCCCCAGCTTTTCCGCCGGCAAATCGAATGCTTGATATTTGATTTTCTTCGCATCCAGAAAGCGCGTGACATTATTTGCGGTCATGCGGCCTCCGGCGAAGCAGATTTGGTCGAATGTAAATCGGGTTACTGAATATCCAACCGCGGCGTTTCCCGAGATAATTGATGAACGCCTCTACCCGGTAAACACCTGGCTGGGTTGTTGTCAAGGCGCCGTTTGTGGTTTTTTCCCATTTTCGGACAACTTCCCCATTACACAATAAACACAGCTCTACAGTTTCAGGCAACCTTATTTGAAGGGTCACGCCATCTTCTATAAAGATTTCATCTCCCATGGCAGCGTTTCCGCTGCGGTTATTCGCCGAAAAACGAAAACCCCGCGTGGAAGCTGGCAAATCATAACCAATGAAATTGTTGCCATGCGCCAGGGCGGTCAAAATTGCACCCCGGTCATAAGCGAGATCACCCCGTAATGGGGCGGGTAAGATGAGGTGGTTGTTGATGGCGCTGAAATGAAATTTATACGGGAAAACCACCCGGTGGATTGGTCCAAGGGATTTATACAAGGCGTGCGCATCAGAGCCGCCCACAGCAACAACCTTGCGACCAGCGCATAATAGTTCATCCCATTTCTTCAAGGTTGCCGATGGTGGGCCATGCGCAATAAACTGCGGGAATAGCGCAAAAAATAAAGCCGAAGTATAGTCATTCGCAACGGATTTCAGTTCACTAAAGCCGTTCCAAAGCTCGATACCAGTAAAACCTTTGACAGACCAATCTTCCCAGGAAATATCGTCTTCGCCAAACAAAGGCAGAGGCGGGTCAACCGGATGGGCTATAAAACTGCTGCCACCAGAAAGGCGAACCTGGTCGAGCAAATTCTGCAAATCAGGAGCGTAAGCGGCCAGCTCACGGTTGGCGCCGAAAACCAGCAAATGATTTTTCTGCGGATAGCGGGCTTGGTTATGGATTTCTTCCCCAACCAGGAGAAGCGCTTTTTTTTCACCAAAGGTGTAATAACCTTCTTTGTCTGTAACCAGTACATTGTGGTCAGTCACAATAACTGCATCCAGCCCTGATTGGCAGGCTGCCCGAGCAATGTCTTCATGCGATCCGCTTCCGTCAGAATAAGTGGTATGCATATGTAAATTGAGGCTAATTTCTTCCATTTTTGTTTGACGATTCCCTAAAAGAACAGGTATAATCACCCATGGTTTTAGTTTTAGGAGGATAAAAGTGACGACTTATTTAGATATTGCTTTGATTATAATCTCGGTGTCATTGATCGTGTGCATCATCCTGCAGAATAAGGG
>JBAWYZ010000137.1:0-6355 GCA_037143255.1 Leptolinea sp.
TCACCCTGCTGGTGATTGACCAGCGCCCGTCACAAATCTATGACGAGGTGATGTCTCAGTTGGGCACACGCATCTCCGGCTGGCTGGGGGATGATCTGGATATTCAGGCGGTGCTTTCCGGTCTGGCCGGCAAGGAGTCGCTGCGCGGCATGCTATCGCGGCTGCAACCGAAGGAAGAGGTGCTGCTGCTCGGTTGGGGTGTCCCCATGCCGCTGCCCGTCCGTTCCCGCCGCTATGATGAGCGCTTTTGGCAGGAATTACTGGGAAAGGATAGTGGCAAACCAATTGATGTGGATAAGACCATTAAAGAGATGGGGTTTTAATGAAGTTGCCAAAAAAGTTGTTTTCGACAGGCATCGGAGGAATAACAAGTTCAACACCTTTTCGAGTCCCTTAACAAAGAGAACCAATTCTATAGAAATTATCTTGAGAAATTGAAATACGAAATTTCCGATTGCTCCGCCCGCAGGACCGGATTTTCCGAGGAGAGGGGAATTTCTCTCCGGTAATGGACGGGTACCCGGCGGCTGGCCCGAATGTGCCGACCCTTGCTATGCGACGCGTTTAGCGGGTTTATTGGAGGCAGTGTAATGGTACAGTCAAACCCGACCGCACCATTACACTGCCCTTGCCATAATATGGGTAAGGGCCACCTATCCCCCAATGATGTCTCTGCATCTGGACTCAACCTCGCCTCCAGCCGGGTTGAATTTCAAGTACCTTTTGAAGCAGGTCTCCGAGTCAACACAAACTTGGCCTTCACCGGTGACCTGAAACTCATCTTACCTGAACGGCCTGGCGGCGGCGTTGTCAAGAAAATCCTGGTTCGAACGTAGATTTTGCCCGGACTGAGCGCTACTCCAGACCAGTGCCAGCACCGCAATTAATAAAAACATAACCCAGTCAAAATAATGTGGGAGTAGTTTTGACCGTAGCTTTAATAATTATGATCACCCCGGGCAATCATAATGACACGCTTTCACGAACACAGTCGGGGGATATTGAAATCAGTATAGCATAGCCAGAATCTAAGAGGAGTATCTAAAAAAAGGTGAAGGGTTGAAAAAAGCTGAAATTGAGTTCAAAGATAGCATTAGAAATATTGAAAACAAAAATGCTATCCTTACTTCCAAAAACTTAACATATATTATTCAACCAGGAAGTTATTAAATGAATGGGGGGGCGATACTTATAAAAGAGCCTGCCGCTAATGGTAATTATTCCACATGCCTTCGACAGCATTTTTTGCTTCGAGCAGATCACAATGGGTGAGTTCACGGTAAACTTTGATGGCCTCGATCTTGTTGCCCTTCTGGATAGCCTCCTGCAGGCGAGGATCGAATATGGATGGTTTGATCTCGCTGGAATATCCCATATTCATTTTGTCATACAGGTAACTGACCCGTTTTTCCAGTTCATCGATGCGTTCTTGCATTCTATTGATAATGTCCCAGTCCATTACATGCCTCCAGTGAAAAAGGTATTCTTATTTGATCAATTACTAAAATAGTATACAATTAATTTTACTCATTCACTGACATATTAATACAATCTATCGACAAACGATTTCGTAGATAAGGAACCATTCCTAATTTTGATATTAATGACAAATTTCAAAAATATAGTGGGCCCGGCTGGATTCGAACCAGCGACCAAGAGGTTATGAGCCCCGCGCTCTGCCACTGAGCTACGGGCCCGACTGACACTCGCTATTATAATTTATTTCGCAGCATATGCGAGCAGTTCTTCGTATTTCTCCACAATCACATTCAGCGAAAACACCGCCGCCATATTGCGGCTGGATTGACGCACTTTGAGCAAATAATCCGGGTCAATCAGCAGGCTGCGTAGCGCCAGGGCAAAACCGTCCGTATCCATCGGGTCTTTCAGAAAGCCGTTAACGGCCGACTCCACCAGATCCGGGTTACCGCCAGCGCGGCTGAGCAGCAGTGCCAGTCCCATAGCCATGCCCTGCACGCCCACTACCGGCAGCCCTTCAGAAAGCGATGGCAGAAACAGGATATCACTGCGGGAGAACCAATCTTTCACCTGTTCGGGGGTCAGCCAGCCGGGAAAAGTGATGCGCTCCCCCAGGTCAAGTGAATCCACCAGGACTTGCACTTCGGCCTTCAATGCGCCGTCACCGATCATGGCACATGTCCATGCTAAGTCGCGCACCTCATGCAGGGCATACACTACTTCTGCCGGGTTCTTCTGAGGGACAAAACGACCGGCAAAAACAATGTGCGGCGGGTTGTGGATCGCGATTTCACCGGGGTCATATTCGTACAGGTCAACCCCGTTGGGGATAATGACCGGCGTCACCCCCGGGTAGGCTTGTTCAGCCAACAGTCCGGTGAAACTGGAAACGGCCGCCACCGCCTGCGCGCCGCGCCAGATGGGTGGAGTGAATGGGTAAATGAATCGAAACCATTTGCCGGTTTTTTCCGGCACGCCGCCGGGAACGTCCCCCAGGTGGGCGGTGATGACATACGGAATGCCGGTCAGAATTTTCAACACCAGACCCAGTGCCCCGGCCGGCACGGCAAAATGCACGTGAACTATGTCCGGCCGCCAGCTACGGATCAGTTTTAGGCAAAATGGCAGCGCGGCTAATAGGTATTCAGCCATGGCGCCCAGACTGGCGCGGAATTCTTGCTTACGGCCAGAACGCAGACGATAGATGGTCACACCGTTGCGGACTTCTTCACGGGGTAGATCGCCAAAAGCAGCTGTCACCAGGCGGATGTCATGTCCGCGGGCAGCCAACCCGGCGCAAATATCCTGGGCAACCCGCCCACCGCCGCCACCGATAGGCGGGTATTCGTGGCAGAGGACGAGAATCCGCATTACTTTACCTGAATTGGGTCAATTAAGTTGTTTTCGACCGGGTTACCGCCCCACACCGTCCGCACACTGTACGTGGGTTTGGATTGTGATTCATGGTACGTGCGAACCAGCAACTCGGCAATTAATCCCAATAATATGGATTGAAATCCCAAAATAAAGAGCATAGCAGTCAAAAGTAGGAGTGGAGATCGCACCAAAGATTCGTTAAAGGCGATCTTACGGATGCCGATATAAGACAACATTAAGGAACTTAAGGTTATCAACCCGATGCCGGAGCCGCCAAACAGGTAAATTGGTTTATTTGCATAACTGGAAAGAAATTTTACCGTCACCAGATCCAACACAACTTTGATGATTCGTTCTAAACCGTAGTTGGCCTTGCCATGTTTGCGCGGATGGTGATGCACTTCCATTTCAGCGATGCGGGCGCCGACAGAATTGGCATAGATTGGAATAAAACGGTGCATTTCCCCGTACAAGCGAAAACCGGTGATCACTTCGCGCTTGTAAACCTTCAGGGTGCAGCCGTAATCATGCAGTGGAACACCGGTGACAACGCTGATCAGCCAGTTGGCCAGATTTGAAGGCAATGTGCGGGTGAGGAAGTTGTCCTTGCGATCCTTGCGCCAGCCGCTGACCACGTCATAGCCTTCCTCGATCTTCTCAATCATCGCTGGTATGTCACGCGGGTCGTTCTGCAGGTCTGCATCGCACAGCACGATCAGGTCACCAACTGAATGGTCAATTCCGGCGGCGATGGCGGCAGTCTGGCCGAAGTTGCGGCGCAGTACCACGACCCGGTAGTGCATTGGGTCAGATTCAGCGATTTGCTGTAAAACCGTCCGGCTGCCATCCTTGCTGCCGTCATCCACCAAAACGGCTTCCCAGTCAAAATGATTGCCAGACATAACTTCATCCAGCACGGCTTTAGTTCCGGCAGATTGGCTTCTTCGTTATACACAGGGACAATAACAGAAATTTTCATTTTATTCGCTTGAAAATATGGATTTTAGAATAATCGCGACAGGTCGCAATCGGTTCCGTGATGGGCAATTCTTCAAATTTCTCCAAGTCTATCATCGAATTGTATCCTTGTTTGTAGCCGTAATCAATTATCAAAAGATAATCAGCTTCGTTCATCCAGCGGCGGGAAAGCTCCTCGTTCCAAAAGCCATATTTGTACAATTCGTTGGAATTTCCGCCTTTACGGTAGGAATAGCCGTCATTTAACTGCGCCCCAAAAATCTTAATCTTGGGGACATACAACAGGGGCGCTGGCGACAATCCGCCTTCCCAGAAGATGGTGGAACCGGGGGGCACCAGTGAGGCGATATGCCGGCCGGCAGTTTCGGTACTGGCTATCACATCCCCACCGCAGTCCGGTTCGGGAGGATTGCCGAAGATGGTAGTCGGACTGAGGAGTAGACCGAGTGTGAAGAAAGTGAGCAGGGTAAAAGCCCCCCAGGATGTTGCCGGGATATATTTTCTAATCCGCCGGAAGATGGCAATGCTAAGAATAAGGAAAATAATTCCAACTAGCAGTCCAAAAGCGGCGGGAATGTATTGTGAAAGCTGGTCAAAGGAATAGCCAAATTTGTTGGAAATCGCTCGCCACAATTCTGTGGTTCCCGGCTGGATTTGCATCCCGCGAATTCGAGGAATAAGGAGCGTCATCAGACTTCCATCCAGTTCTTGGTGTGCGCCAAACCCAATCCCTACGCTGAAAAGGATTATTACCAGGCCAATTAGAAGATTGATCAGCCAGGATGTGCTACGGCGTAATAGTGGTGCAGTGATAGCGATCAGGGCTACACCCAGAATGCTGAAGAAGTTCAGATAAAGTCCGAAGCAAAATACGCAGTAATTTTGCCATAAGGCCGCCCAGGCATGCGCAACTGTCATCAGAATGACGGTTGTAAAAAGGAAAAGGATGGTTCGTATGGCGGTGGCATCCTTCCAACCGTTTTTTTGCGGAGGAAGCAGCCCGAGAACGACCAGCCCAAATAGCATGGCAAAATGAAAACGCACACCCTGCCAGAAAGAATACACCCGTGAAGTGAAACTTATCACCGGTTTCCAGATAGCTTCCGCCGCAGGCAACTGCGGGACCCAGCCCTTGAATGGTCCCGGCAGCCAGGACATCCAGATATTGGTGACAATATCCGGCCAGTAGATAGCATGGATGATTGCAAGCAGGCCAATTCCCGGCAGAGCAGCATAAATCGAATTCTTCCAACCGTGTTCAAAAATCAGGTAAATCAAATAAAGGCCAAAGATTGGCAGCATATTCTCACGGGTTAAGACGGTGATTGCCAACAGTATGCTACCAGCGATTATTTGCCAGAGTTTGCGTTTATGCCCTACTCCAATTGCTACGGCGGTCATCAGCAGACAGGCAACCAATCCCTCGGATAATGCTTGAGAATACATGCGCACAACCCCCGGATTGAGGGAGACAACTGCGACAGAAGCAGCAGCCCACCAAATACCTGCCTCGCGCCGCACAAACCACCACAGCGCTATCAGGGTAATCAATCCTTGCAGGATGGCAAAGTGGCGTCCGGTCAACAGGCCAGGTTCGAATAGCGCCTGAGCCGCGCCTGGGATCAGAAATGCGAAAGGCATCTTGTTCGTCCAAACGCCGTAGGGTTGAAATGGCTGGATCACACCGGTGACGAATAGATAGCCTTTATACAGGTAATTGCCTTCATCCAGAGTGGACGGTAATTGGTGGATGTAGACCAACGCTTGTCCGAGAAACAGGGCAGCCAAGACGATAAATGCAATAATGGGAGTGAAGCGGCGCTTCAGAAGATCTTTATTCAATAGAAGGTTATTTTATCACTTGGATTCAATTATTATTTTTTATGGAGGTAGCTAGTGGTGAAATTTATTAACATAACCCTTTTTTCACATGATAGCCTCGCCTTTGAACCAACCATCATTCACCTGAATAGCAAGGATTCGTCCAATTTCCGCTCTGGGGCGAGGCTACAGGACAATTCTTAACATATATCAGTCCTCTCGCCTGGCCCCTACAATCGGATTTTCCTTGCAGGTAGTGAAAATAAATATTTTTCGGAATCAAAAACATTTGTAGGGGAGAAGCAATCGGGCAATACTTAAGGTAGCAGTTTGCCATAATTTCCGATTGCTTCGCCCGCAGACTTGGCCAATCACCATGACCGAATAAAGCCCACTGCTTAGGCGAAAGAAATTCCATCTGGCTGGCAATCACCTCACCCATCGTAGTTCCAGGTTGGTAAGGGACCATTAGAAAGGAAATATCATCCTTTATGATCTCTGTTTTTTCAAAAATACGCAAATTTTTGCCTACCAGACTGCGCGAGGAGACCCCAGAGACATGATTGCCAGGCAAAATCCAGATATTCAATTTAGGAAATTCTTTGGCAAGTTTTTCAAAATCAGTGTAGTTATTGAAATCCTTATCGAAAAGATCCCCGGATATCAGTACCACATCCAGAGATGCCGAGACCGTTTGTTG
>JBAWYZ010000138.1:0-6311 GCA_037143255.1 Leptolinea sp.
GCATTATGGGGATTGGTGCTATCGCGCTAGCTTTGCAGCTTAAGAACCGAGATCAGGAGCTTTCGTCTGCCCAAACAGAGAGTCCTCCAGTCAAGTTGGTTGTAGAATAATTGTTAGTGAACCCAATGACAAATGCCCCGGTTTTCGAGAAAACTGACCAGGAAAGCATGCGAGACCGTATCTTGGAAAATGCTGCCCGTTTGTTTGTCTCCAATGGATTTACGGCTGTTTCCATGCGTGAAATTGCTGAAGCCGTGGGAGTCTCGAAAGCCGGTTTGTATTACCATTTTGCAGACAAAGAAGGTCTGATGGTAACAGTATTGCATGAGTACCTTAAAGATTTCAGCAAAATCGTAAATATTGCCAAAATAATCGCGCCGGATAGCTATTCCAGGATAAAATTTCTTATTACAGAGATATTTGCGCAACCCGCAGAAAGGCGCGCCATTATCCGCCTTGCCAGTCAGGAAATTGGTAATCTCAGCCCGTCTGTCCGCGCAGATTTCAATATTGTGTATCACGCAGAATTTATCGGGCAAATCGAATCCATCCTAAAAGATGGCATGCAACAGGGTGAAATTCAACATACCGCGCCTGAAATGCTGACATGGATTCTGCTTGGAATGATGTATCCTTTCTTTTACCCGAATACTGGACGGAATTCCGCAGAAAACACGGTTGTAGTGGATACCCTCTTGCAAATATTTTTTGACGGAATTCGCGAGAAGAAAACAGTATGACGGAAACTCTTGTCGAAATGGAACAAACCATTATCCGCTGCCGGAACTGTCCGCGGTTGGTTGCCTGGCGCGAGCAGACCGCCCGCGAGAAACGCCGCGCGTATCGTGACCACGAATACTGGGGAAAACCCGTCCCAGGGTTAGGCGACCTTAATGCGAGACTGCTGGTTGTGGGACTGGCGCCGGGAGCCCACGGCTCAAACCGCACTGGCCGAATGTTCACCGGAGACGCCTCAGGCGATTTTCTCTTCCCCGCCCTGTACCGGGCCGGGTTTGCCAACCAACCGGATGCCCGTTACCGTGATGACGGTTTGACCCTGCAGGATATCTTCATTACAGCCGTGTGCCGCTGTGCCCCGCCGGATAATAAACCTTCCCGTGAAGAGATCAGCCAGTGCTTACCATACCTGATGCAGGAAATGAATCTGCTCTCGAATCTCAAAGGAATAATTGCGCTGGGTTCGATTGCCTTCCATGAAACCCTGCGGATGCTGGGTAAAAAACCAACTGAGTATGGTTTCAAACATGGCGCCTTCTATCAATTGGAAAGTGAAAACGTATGGCTGCTAGCTTCCTATCACCCTAGCCGGCAAAATACCCAGACCGGCCGCCTCAGAGTCACCATGTTTGATGACATTTGGCAATCAGCAAAAGAAATCCTCTCCGATCACAATTGATTTTTGTAGACACTACCACATCTCAATATAAGGAGTGAAATGACCATCCGCATGAACCCTATTGATTTATCCAACCGTGGCAAAGATATCGGTCTCAACCAACTGGCGCCTGATTTTGAATTGACGGATACCCATGGAAAACCAGTGAAATTATCTGACTTTCTAGGGAAGAAAAATGTTGTTTTGGCCTTAAACCGCGGTTTTACCTGACCGTTCTGCCGCCGGCATATGGCGCAGTTGCGCCAGGACTATCAGGAATATATTAACCGTAATACCGAAGTGATCATTCTTGGTCCAGACGGCCCAACCGCTTTTAAACGTATCTGGGAAATGGAAGACATGCCCATGGTTGGTCTGGCGGACCCCGGCTCAAAGGTTGCTGATCAGTATCACCAGGAAGTCAACCTTTTCAAGTTAGGGCGTATGCCCGCGTTGTTGGTGATTGACAAGAAAGGGGTCATTCGTTTTATTCATTATGGAAAATCCATGTCAGATATTCCTACTAACGCAGAAGTGATAAATATCCTGATTGAAATCATCAAAGAAACAGGCTAATTTTTCACCTATTTTGCTAGTAGTATTTGTATTATTGGTTTTATCGAGGGCACAATCAATAAACCAGACACCAAACCAGGAGTAAGTACTGAAAAACCATTAGGAGGAACCATGACTTTTCCAACCGTTCAGGGTTCTAATCTTTTACGGCAGAAATTGACTCTACCACAGGATTTCAAGGGTAAATTAAACCTGGTTTTTATTCCATTCCTTCAATGGCAACAATCCGAAGTAGATTCATGGGTTCCATGGATTAATGAAATGGAAGCAATGTACCCGGGTTTTATGTATTACGAACTCCCAACCATTGAAAACAGGAATATAATTTATCAAATGTTCATCAATGAAGGCATGCGAGCCGGGATTCCTAACCCAGTGACCCGGGAACGTACCATAACGCTATATTTACATAAAAGTGAATTTCAAAAGGCTTTGAATATGCCAGATGAAGAACATATTTATAATTTACTGGTTGATAAACAAGGGAATACACTCCTTAGGTTGAGAGGGCCTTTTACAAAGGAAAAGGGTGGGGAGTTTAACAATATTATTGAAAGTAAACTTAAAACAATCCCCCCGAATAATTGAATAAAAAAAGGTTGAGCAGTAGAAAAATGCTCAACCTCATATCAAAATCCAAAAAATACGTATTATCCGCGGCGGATGGCGCCCCAGCCGGCATATGCCGCCGTATCCCCAAGCTCGGCTTCAATGCGCAGCAGTTGGTTGTATTTAGCAACCCGGTCAGAACGAGCCGGTGCACCAGTCTTGATCTGACCCATATTCAGGGCAACTGCCAGATCTGCAATGGTGCTGTCTTCGGTCTCGCCGGAGCGATGAGAGGTGACCGCTCGCCAGCCGGCGCGTTGGCAGGTTTCCACGGCTTCAATGGTCTCGGTCAATGTACCAATCTGGTTCAATTTGACGAGTAGAGCATTAGCAGCTTTTTCTTTGATGCCACGGCGAACACGTTCGGGATTTGTGACCAACAGGTCGTCACCCACAATCTGGATTTTGTCGCCCATTACATTTACCATCAATTTCCAAGATTCCCAGTCATCCTGTGCCAGTCCATCTTCAATAGAGACAATCGGGTATTGGTCAACCCAATTCTTCCAGAATGCCACCATCTGCTCACCGGTCAGTTTCTTGCCTTCTTTGCGGAGATTGTACAGTTTGGTGTCTTCTTCATATAATTCTGAGGCAGCCGGATCCAACGCGATGGCAACCTGCTCGCCGGCTTTGTAACCGGCTTTTTCGATGGCTTCCAAAATAACTTCTACGGCTTCCACATTAGCTTTTAATGCCGGGGCGTAACCACCTTCATCACCAACCAGGGTGGTGTAGCCACGGGCTTTTAAAACAGCTTTGAGTGAATGATAAATCTCAGCGCCCCAACGCAGACCTTCCGCAAAAGAGGAAGCGCCCAAAGGCATTACCATGAATTCCTGGGCATCCGTAGACTGCCAACCGGTATGCGCGCCGCCGTTGAGGATATTCATCATGGGAACGGGCAGCACATGGGCATATACACCGCCGATATAGCGGTATAGGGGCAAACCCAGAGAAGAGGCAGCGGCTTTGGCCACGGCCAGGCTGGTGCCTAGAATGGCGTTGGCGCCCAGTTTGGATTTGTTCGGGGTGCCGTCCAGGTCGAGGAGCGCGGTGTCAATGGCTTTCTGCTCAGCCGCATCCCACCCGACCAGTTCTTCGGCAATCAGCGTGTTGACATTTTCAACAGCTTTCAAAACACCCTTGCCGAAATAGCGTTTTTTATCGCCATCGCGCATTTCAAGCGCTTCATGAATACCAGTGGAAGCGCCGGATGGTACCGCCGCGCGCCCCCAGGTTCCATCAGCTAGAATAACTTCGACTTCTACAGTGGGGTTACCGCGTGAATCAAGAATTTCTATTGCCTGTACAGCTTCAATTACAGTGTCCATTTTTTCCCTCGATTGTGTTGAAAATATGGCGATTTCTCGCCAGAATAGGATTTATTCCAATTTCTAAGTATACCCGAATTCGTTTCACCTGAACAAAATGTGAGGTTTTATTCGTTTTTTTATAAATGCTCAGGCAGATAACCGAACACCTTTTGATATAATCAAAGCATGTCACTAACTAGAAAAGAAGTTATCCATATTGCAAAACTGGCACGCCTCGAACTATCAGATGCCGAGCTCAAACGGTACCAGCATCAGTTATCCTCCATTCTCGAATATGCCGATCGCTTGAAGGCGTTGGATACAAGCGATATCCCGGCCACATCCAGTGTATTGCCGGCGCGCAGCCGCTTTCGAGAAGACATTCCGGCCAAGTCACTACCGGTTGATAAATTACTCCAAAATGCCCCGCACGCCGAGAAAGATCAATTCAAAGTGCCCCCGGCTTTGGAGGAACCAAAATGAGCCAACTTATCGACTTAACCGTCAAACAGGCTGTCGAAGCGCTGACGTTGGGAGAATGCTCCAGCCTGGAATTGACTTCCGCTTTATTGGAACGCACAGATAGACTCGAAGCCTCCGTACAGGCGTATCTCACCCGAACGCCGGAATTGGCGATTGAGCAAGCTGTAGCAGCCGATAAAAAACGGCTGGCCAACCATAAGAACAAAACTGCAATCTCCCCCATGCTTGGTTTGCCAATAGCCGTAAAAGACGTATTAGCCGTGGATGGCATTCGCTGCACCTGTGGATCTAAAATATTAGAAAATTTCGTCCCGGTTTATACAGCCACGTGTGTGCGTAAATTGCAGGATGCAGGTGTAGTCATCCTTGGAAAGACTAACACCGATGAATTCGCTATGGGTTCTTCCACTGAGAATTCAGCCTATTTCACCACCCGCAACCCGTGGGATTTGGAACGAGTGCCAGGCGGTTCCAGTGGCGGTAGCGCGGCGGCGGTAGCCGCCCATTTTGCCCCGGCCGCGCTGGGGACGGATACCGGCGGCAGCGTGCGTCAACCTGCCTCTTTCTGCGGATTGAGCGGCATCAAGCCCACCTATGGCCGGGTCAGCCGCTATGGTCTGATTGCCTACGGCTCATCCCTCGATTGCGCCGGAGTACTGGCGCGTACCGTTGAAGATACCGCCTTATTGATGCAAATCATGGCCGGGTTTGATCCCAAAGACGCCACAACCATGGATGTACCCGTCCCAAACTATCAACTGGATGCCCGTACAGATCTGCGCGGTTTGCGGATTGGTATCCCGGCTGAGTATTTTATCAAAGGTATTCAGCCCGAGGTGGAAAAAGCCGTACGCATTGCCATAGCAAAATTTGGCGCACTGGGAGCAACTATTAAGGAAGTCAGCCTTCCACACACCGAATATGCACTGCCGGTCTATTATCTGATTGCCCCGGCTGAGGCTAGCGCCAACCTGGCGCGCTACGATGGCGTGCGTTTTGGGCAGCGTGTTCCTACAGAAAGTAATATCGAAATGTTTAAGCAGTCCCGCGGCGCCGGTTTCGGGTCCGAAGTCAAACGCCGCATTATGCTGGGTACATATGCTCTCTCCGCCGGCTATTACGATGCCTATTATGGGCAGGCACAAAAGGTCCGCACATTAATCAAGCAGGATTTTGAAAAAGTATTTGAATCAGTTGATATGATCGCAGCACCTGTCGCCCCAACCACAGCTTTCAAACGCGGGGTTCACACGGAAGACCCGCTGGCCATGTACCTGGAAGATGTATTCACCCTGCCGGCCAACCTGGCCGGGGTTCCCGGGCTGGCATTTTGCTGCGGGTTTGATGACCAGAACCTGCCCATCGGCATGCAATTGATGGGTCCCCATTTCAAAGAAGAAATCCTCTTCCGCGCCGGGCATGCCTACCAGCAAGTCACAGATTGGCATCTGCGTAGTCCAGAGCTGTAGGTACTTTTTTTAGATATCTCCGGTAGGGGTATAGCGGAATCAATTATTTTGATCATCACTACCTCGATAGCCTCGCCCTTCGGCAAAACCAATAATTAACCCGCCCAGCAATGATTCGTCCCATTTCAACTCTGGGGCGAGGCTACAGGATAATTCTTAACAAAGATACGTCCTCTCGCCTAGCCCCTACGGCAGATATTCTCTCCGGTAGGGGTATAGCGGAATCAATTATATTGACCATCAACACCTTGATAGCCTCGCCCTCCAGCTAAACCAATAATTAACCCACCTAGCAATGATTCGTCCCATTTCGACTCTGGGGCGAGTCTACAGGATAATTCTTAACAAAGATACATCCTTTCGCCTAGCCCCTACGGCAGATATTCTCTCCGGTAGGGGCTAGGCGAAATCAATTATATTGACCATCAATACCTTGATAGCCTCGCCCTCCAGCCAAACTAT
>JBAWYZ010000139.1:0-6303 GCA_037143255.1 Leptolinea sp.
CCCCTACAGTGGTTTCAAGGGTACGCGCCTTTAACAATTCAGGTTTCACCATTAGTTACACCGACTACTCGGATACCAGGGTATCCATCTGGTTATAAATTTTTCATTGCCCGATTCCACCACGTTTTGCGATGGTAGGGGAGGACGGCCGCGTGCACTGGATGTATTATTCCATGTGTCCGCCCTTACATTGGTTGCTAGGGTACGCTCCTTCAACAATATAAATTTCACCAACGCCGGACAATACGAAAACCAAAGAATTGTCCACCCCCTACCCTGGATTTTATAACGTAAAAATTGCAAATATCTTAAATGAAAAGGGGCTGCCTTTTGAACCCGGCAGCCCCTTCTTTCGATCTATTTCTTGTCCTTCGGAAGAATCTTCATTACATTTGTGCCGCAAACCGCGCACTTGCCTTTCACAGCATTAGCGCCATTCTTTAATACTGTCACTTGCGGATCTACAACGCTTTGTTTGCTTTTGCACTTCAAGCAATAGGATTCATATTTTACATCAGCCATGGGATATTCTCCTTTCTAAAAGATTGAATTTAATCACCGGAATAGCCTAAACTACCGGTGGTAATTCCACCTACCAAAAATATTACCTATGCGCAGTCTTCTCAAGGAAAAAAGAAACCCCTACTCTTCATTCTCGTCTTCAAATTCCGCCGGATACCAGCGTTCGGCCTCCGGTAAATTCAAAATATCCTGATCTTCCGGCGTAAGCGGTTCATCCATGCGAACCAACAAAGTGATGCCGGCTGTGCGTACCCCGTTGGGCGTCATCATCCGTCGTACAGTGTACCGCAAAAAATACTTCTTTACCAGATCACCGGCCAACACATCTTTCACCGTGCGGACGGACACATTAGCCTTGCGGGCTATCTCAGACATATCAGTTTCAACCCGGTTGCGCAATTCGCCGGTTTTCGGATTCCAGAAGCACAAGGTACGTGCGGCCAAAATCACCGCCATGCTGGAGTGGCCAATCAACGGCAACCAGTGTTCAAAGAAATAAAGCGTCAAAAATAGGCCGCGTTCCGGTTGAATTGCACGGGCGCGCTCACTGCCATAAGCCCGCGCCAATAGTATCTTGCGTGCACTGGGTTCCGGCTCAGGTCGTCCTTTAGAGACGGATGGCAGCCGGTCATTTTCATCCGGATCAACGGCTGCCAACCTCGCAGATGGCTTTTCTTTGCGCGGGGCAGGCTCTTCATTATCCTCATGATAAAACTCATTGACCACCGTCAGCCGCAGTTTGACCGGTGAGCCCAGCATGCCATCCAACATTTGGATCAGTCGGCTGCGTAGTCGGGTTTCCACCCAATCACGCCCATAGGTATTGCGCGCCCCAACCGTATAAACGCCTTCACGGTAACTCACCGGCCGAAGTGGTTTGACCCAGGTTTCAAAACTGGTCTTATCCATTTCGGATTGTAACTGCCCGAGGATCATTTCCCAGGCATCATCCATTGTGGAAGAAGGCAGTGCATACATTCGGGTTTGTACCATTTGATCCATAGGTGGGGGTTTTCTCCTGAAATAAGGGGGGTGGTTTCTTCTACCATTAATACCGATAGTTATTGGAAGAAATAATTACCCCCCCTCCACAAGCTGCTCAATAAGATCGATCAACGATTCGGGTTGCAACTCAGGCAGCCGCGATAGACGGGTGGAGCAAATACGCGCCAGAATACCAATCGTTTCACCGATGGATAATTTCCGTCCAACCAGCTCGCTAAAACGATCCTGCCAGACTTTTAGTTCAGCCGTTTCACCCTGTGAAAGCGTTAGACCCACCTTATAGCGCGGGACTGGCGCAGGCGGTCTACCCACCGGGCGCGCTTCCGGGGTCTGACTGGTGCGGGCATCATACAATTGCAACCACGCCGGGCGGGTATCCGGATTTGGTTTGCTCACTGTTTTACCGCCTCCTCTGCGATAGCCAGGGTGATCATGCTTTCTGTACTCAGCAACAGCAGGTCGATGGCAATATTACACAGGCGAATGATCTCCCTGGGGACGCCCTGCGATTTTTCATACATCAGTTCGAAGGCATTATCATGAATGAGGGGAGCATTGCGTCCAGCAACATTCAAGCGGAATAGCACCATGTGCAGCGCGCTGCCCAGAGCCAACGGGGAAAGAATGAGCCGGGCAAACACACGCGCATTGACGGCCTTGTTGGATTCAAACAGACCAGACATTTCGCTTTGCCCGAAGGCTAGTACCTGGGCAACTTTCGAGTCATAATCAAAGTTGTACAGGCGGTGAATCACTTCGAGCGCGGAGGGGTCCATCAACTGGGCATCATCCAGCAAAATCACCACATTGCGCTTTGCGGTGTAGGCGTCAGCCATTTTCCGTTCGATGCTCTCCATCTGACGTTGAAATGAGCGTTGCGGAGTGACCCCAAGCGAGGTGGAGATTTGCCGGGCAGCATCCATGCCAGATTTGAAAGCGGCAGTGTGAATGTAGCAAACATCCATATTGGGTTCAGCGGAATGTACATCATACAGGCGCCGAGCCAGCGAGCTTTTACCCATCCCCATATCGCCGATAACCAATCCAAGCCCCCGGCGGCGAGATATGATGTTGAGCAATTGCTTATAGACCGACAAATGCTCTGACCCGAGGTATAAATAACGCGGATCTGCGGATAATTTGAAGGGATCTTCTTTCAATCCCAGTCGTTCAAGGCGAGTCATACGCCATTCTTCATCATTGAAGGCAAAAGTCATGGTAAATTTCTCCTTCTGGAAGTATTATACATCAAATCGGTACCGATTGCAATAGGTTATAGCAATTCGTTCGATATTGTAAGGAATTAGCGTAATTATTATATAATGATGCAAAGATACCATGATTTCCTCTTTGTCGCTTCCGGGAGCAATTATTTTCTGATATTGAATAGTATTATATTAGCACGCTATTTCTATTTGTCAAGTCTTTTGGTATTATTGTTCTATTAACGTTTTCTAATATATTGAATCATCTGCGTTGCCCTAAAAGATGCTGACGCAATCCGCCCCTACGTTCCAATTCTGTAGGGGCGGACAGCTGCGTGCACTGGATGTTCTTTTCCATGTGTCCGCCCAACCATGTCAACTATCATTTCCGCGCTGCTGTCACCTTCTATCACCTGACTGGTCGAAAATATTCCATCGTGAAACACAAGGTCATTCAAATCCGGGTGTAGGGGCGAAGCATCCGGAAGACCAGCATACTATGCACCAGTAATCTCCAATCCGGATGCTTCGCCCCTACTTTACCATCGCGGAACGTGGTGGAATCGGCGATAATAAATTTACACTCAGGACACGCTCCATTCTTCCCTACATGTCAACCATCATAATTATGTAGGGGTTGGGCGGAATCCCCCACTTTGATACGCCCTCCTCTACCGGCACAACCTGCATCTATTCTTCAATAATGGATGACTATTGCTTTTACACCATAGCATTTTTTAACGGTAGTATTCTATATTGGCCATTAAATGAGCCTTATGCCAAGAAAAATCTCCTCTAATCGTTAACATAATTTGTATTATAATAATGTATATTATGTTATTCGGAGGCACCGTGCAATCAATTCCCTTCGTAGGACGTGAGCGAGAGTTGCAGGTATTAAATGAACTATGGCAAAGTAAAAGATCTGAATTTCTAATTCTTTATGGGCGGCGCCGGGTTGGCAAAACCCGTTTGCTGAAAACATGGGCCGAACGCAGTCAGGCAAGGGTATTTTATTGGGTGGCAGACCCAACATCCAGTTTTGATCAACTGCGTTCGTTTTCTCAAGCATTGTTTAATTTTACGTCCAAACACTTGCCTGCTGCAGAAAATTTTGATTACGGATCATGGCGACAGGCGTTTCAAGTCATGGCGGACCTGGCCGAGCATGAACGAATTGCCATCTTTATTGATGAGTTCACCTATCTCCTTGAAGCTGAAAGCGGGATTGCTGGCATCCTTCAGAACGTTTGGGATCAAATCCTCAATAATTCGAACATGCTCATGGTATTATCCGGCTCCCACCTCGGCATGATGCAACGCCAGGTATTGTCTTACCAGGCTCCTCTTTATGGCCGGGCAACTGGAAAACTCCAGTTGGAACCATTGCGTTTTGGCGATACCAGCAAGTATTTCCCTAATTTCAATGCCGAAGAACGCGTAGCGCTCTATGCCATGCTTGGGGGTATTCCAGCCTATTGGGAGCGGGTACAGCAAGATTTGAACATTTCGGAGAATATTCGTAAACTCTTTTTATCTCCCAATACCCTTCTCCAAGATGAGCCCCGCTTGCTTCTGCAAGACTTCTTAAAAGAACAGCGCAATTATGTCACCATTTTGAAAGCGCTAGCCGCAGGTGCAGCAACCCCCACGGAGATATCACCTAAAACTGGAATGCCAGCATCGCAAATCCCTCAATATCTTGAAAATCTCATTGAGACTGGTTTCATTGCGAGAAAGACACCAGTGACCCGACCTGAGAATACCAAACTAGGTCGACATATCATCACCGATCCCTATTTACGCTTTTATTTTCGTTTCCTTTCACACCGCCAATCCCAACTGGCTTTTGGGGTTCAGGAACAAA
Organism: Leptolinea sp.; assembly: GCA_037143255.1. Taxonomy (GTDB): domain Bacteria; phylum Chloroflexota; class Anaerolineae; order Anaerolineales; family Anaerolineaceae; genus Leptolinea. The sequence continues at coordinate 4,600 of JBAWYZ010000139.1, forward strand.
CATTGGATGAGATCAAGCGCCATTTATTGGACTTTATTGGGACCCACACCTGGGAAGAACTTTGCCGGGAATGGCTGCTGAAAGCTTCTGCCTTGAAAGAGCTGCCCTTTGAAGCCGATCAGGTTGGCAGCGCCTGGACGCGAGCAGCTCAGATCGATGTGGTTGGCATCAACCGGATGGAAAAGACGCTCTATTTTGGAGAGTGTAAATGGGGAGCCCATAAATATGGACGAGATATTGTTGTTGATCTTGTCGAAAAATCCATCGAATTTATTCCTGCAGATGGATACTGGAAAGTCTATTATTTGGGCTTTGCCAGATCAGGTTGGACAGATGCAGCGCATCAATTTGTCAGGGAAAAGAAACGTTTGCAGGGAGCAAATTGGAAAGTAGAAGGTGCAAAGCTTCTCTCTCTGGATCAGGTTGATCAAGACCTCAAAAAGTGGTGATCTGTAAGCATCTCAGAAACACGCAGGCAGAAATTTCTAAAACTTCATTCTGTCACTACGTTCCAATTCTGTAGGGGCGGATGACCGCCTGCACTGGATGTACTTTTCCATGTGTCCGCCCAACCATGTCAACCATCATTTCCGCGCTGCTGACACCATCAATCAATTGGCTGATCGAAAATATTCCATCGTGAAACACAAGGTCATTCCAATCCGGGTGCTTCTTGGGCAAGCTCAGAAAGTGGTGGGATCGGCGACAATAAATTTACGCCCTGGGCACGCGGCCGCTCTCCCCTACATGTCAACAATCATTATTATGTAGGAACTGGGCGGAATCAACCATCTTTGGCTTTCCATCACATGATAGCCCCGCATTGCTGCCAACCATCACTCACCTGACTGGGCGCGTATCCTTTTATCCATCTCAAAAGCGGGACGAATCCCCCACATAGATTCACCACTCGCGCCACTGGAAACAAAACGCGTCACTTTTTTATCTATATGGTGTTATAGAAGGCAACTAATGCAGTCATTCAGACTGATGCAGTTAATGAATCTCTGAACAGTTTAATATTAATGGAGGTGTTTAATGGTTATTCGTGTTTTCCATGCTCAGGCCCGCCCCGGCAAGAATGCCGAGTTTAAAAAGTGCCTCGAAATCCTATCCTTACCCAATATTCGCAACCGCAATGGTATGGTTGCCTTTTATCCTGGCCAACCCGCCGGCCCCAACTCCGATGAATTTATCCTCGTCACCGTCTGGCGCGATGCTGCCGCCGACCGGATGCAATGCGAAGCAGATTGGTCCAAAGCCATCATTCCGCCCGAAGCGCTGCCTCTGTTGCAAGATTTTAGCATCCAAAGCTACCAGTCATTCGGCGTCAGCGACCAACCCGGCAAGCCCCTTTTCAACCTACGCGCCAGTACGATTTAATATTCAAAGCTTGCCCCTTTCAAATATTAATGTAGGTTGGGTAAACCGCTGTAAAACATTCTTTCATGCAATTGATGATATTAAACTATCACCGATTGCGGTTTATCCAACTTTGCCATATTAGGTTAAAGTATCCTTTCTGGCCAACCATCCATCTCAAGGGTGAGACGAATCCCCCAGATAGATTTATCTTCTCGCCCAGCCCCTACGTTTCAATTGTGTAGGAGTGGACGGCCGCCTGCACTGGATGTACTTTCCCATTTGTCCGCCCAACCATGTCAACCATCATTTCCGCGCTGCTGTCACCTTCTATCACCTGAC
>JBAWYZ010000140.1:0-6287 GCA_037143255.1 Leptolinea sp.
CAGTTTATGCAGAAATTGGCGGTTTATTTGGAGAAGCCGGCCAGTCTGGTGATTTGAGTTTAAAAACCTGTTCAAAGAACTCGTCGGGGTGATTTAAGATTCTATAAATAAGGAAGTGTCCGCCGCCCGCGATGTACGCGTCAAGATTTTGCCACGAGAAGAAGCTTTTCGTATTCCAGATTTGATACGCACCAAGATCAACCTGCTGCCGCCGGGCATCCCCGAGGTGCGCACGATTGAAATAGTTGGTCTGGATTTACAGGCTGACGGTGGTACGCACGTTGCCAATACCCGCGAGGTGGGGCAGATGCGAATTGTAGATTACAAATCCAAGGGAAAGATCAATAAACGCATTTACGTTGAATTGGATGTCTAGATTACCGGTTTAGTGGGCAATTTACCCGGTTGTGAAATTCAGCGGATTGCTTTTGTAGATCGGCAGACGTACCCATCTTCTCATAACGCTGCCACATTGAACATAAAGCAGGTGACATACCAAAAGTTAACGAATTGGATACCAATGTGGTCTCCAAAGCTCTGTCCCATTTGCCAGTTTGAGCGTAGCCTTCTATAAACGGCAAGAATTCCATACCGTTTTTGCTGCGGTAACTCAATTTTTCTGCCTCATCCGCCAGTTTAGGAATTTCATCCCACTTTGCAAACTGCCTTGCCAGATCAGCTTTCTGGTAGTAATAACACCAGGTGCGGGCAGGTTCTAGTCCAAATACATCGCTTCGCAGAGTAATAGAAGATGATTCAGGAAGGATACGGTTGATATTAGAAATGGGTTGGATGTCTTTCTCAATGCCGCCCAGATTCTCAGACAACATGGGTGGAGCGGGTGTGTAGAATGGGTCAAGCACACGCAGGCAGTCGCGTCCGGCCGCGAATGAGACACCCAGGGTCTGGTCAGTCGTCCCTTCGTAGATCACATCGCGCAGAGTGTATTTCACCGGCAGGCCGGGGAGATAACTTTTGAAGTAATCGCCTTCCGCCCGCGGCCCAATAAAGAACCAGTATTGGGCATGTTTTGTCACTGGCTGTTTTGCGTACATAGCGTTCAGGGCAAATCCAACGGCATAATCTGAAATGTAACTGGTAGGCAATTTTGGGGCGACTATTGCTGTGTTGGGCAGTAAATCTGGTACGCGCCATTTCAACTGCCAGTAGTAGTTGCGCTGTATTTCCCAGTTGTCGGCATATTTCTCGACGGTCAGTATTTGCGAGTAGATTGCCATAGCAGTCATCACAACCAGCAAGACCACTTGCCGCGGCCGGTTTTGGGTCAACCATGTGGTAATCGCAATCAGAAGGATGACCGACCCGGTCATAGGGGCCAGGGTGAATCGGTCAGACCAAAGTCCAACCAATACCTGCCGGTTGGTACTCCACACGGGCAAACCACCAAGGAAAAGCAGAAGTAAACCAATAACGGCGGCTTGCTCCGCAAACCGGTCGTTCACGGATGAAGATGGACCATCTGCTGAACTGGTTCTCCAAAACCAGGCACCGGTTAATCCGGCACCAATAAGTGCGGTGAATAATGAAACAATCGTCCGGTAATCTAACGTTGCCGGTTTTAAGGCATCCATCCAAACACTAAATGAAGTCGAGAAGGTATCCTGCAGGGCGAATTGGATGAACTGTTTGATGGTATTGAAGGGGTCGGTCAGTATGGCCACCAGAAGTGTGGGCGAGTTCTCGGTAGAGAGTCGTGGATAATACCCAAAGCGCCATACAGCAAACAACACCAGCGGGAGTAAATAGGGCGGCCAGGCCCGGATGGTTCTCTTGAAAGATGTTTTCTCAGAGTTACTTTGATTGTTTCTAAAGAATAAGAAAAGCAGGAACGGCCGGATCAATTCCAAAGCAGCAAAGTATTCCATGGTTAGCAATTGAACGAGCGAAAACAGGCAGGCCAGGCTGATCATCCAAATGGAAGGCCTTTCTCCATTTACAGCCTTGAGCATCAACCACAGGCTGGCAAAGAAAAGTGTCTGCGAAATGAAATGCTGGCTGAAGGCTACAGAGATGGTTGTCTGGGTGAAGCCGGGAAAAACAAGAAGCAAAACCGCCGCCCAGCGGGCTTCCCAAATCCGTTTTGGGAAGACAATAGAAAGCGCGGCTGAGAAAAACCAGGCAGCCGCGATGCGAATTACTAATGTAAATATTTGCCATGGAAGCGGCGACATCCCTAGAAGTGGAACAGAAAGCAGATATGTCCAAATAGAAAAAGGCCTATCAACTAGGAAATAATTCCAATATTCGACCGGACTGTTCATCAAATTTAGGAAGACTATCTGCCAGTCATCCCAGTGGAAACCCAGCCGGGTCAGGTTGGGTAAGTAGATAACTGCATATATAAAAATCAAAATGGCCGGGAAAAGCCAGGGATTCTTCCAGTTGAATTGTGTTTTCATTGAACCTCAAAAATATTGGAGTGAAGGTGTGATTGTATCCGAATTGCACAATCTCTAATCACTTTTACCAAAATCCGGTTATGCTAGAATCAAATTTGAAATGGTTGGAGAAGCAATAATTCTCTCAAGTTCCTCGCTGATGGGCTTCCTTTTTGGGCTCGTAGAGAATATTGCCAAGCTGGGCCACTTTAATACTAGATTTATGATAGAATATTTGTACTGATAGACTAGGCTTAGCCAAAGGACAAATCATGGACTTCAAATTGACCGCGCCTTACATTCCGACCGGTGATCAACCGGCAGCCATCGAACAATTAATAGATGGAATTAAAAAAGGCATGCAGCATCAAGTACTGCTTGGGGCTACAGCCACCGGCAAGACCTTCACCATGGCAAACATCATCCAACAGGTGCAAATGCCGGCGCTGGTGATGGCGCACAATAAAACCCTGGCAGCCCAATTATATGCCGAGTTTCGCGAATTCTTTCCTGAAAATGCAGTCGAATACTTTATTTCCTATTATGACTACTACCAGCCAGAAGCTTACGTTCCACAGCGTGATTTGTACATTGAAAAAGAAACGGATATCAATGAGGAGATAGACCGGCTGCGGTTGGCTGCTACGATGGCGTTGATGTCTCGCAAAGATGTGATTATAGTGGCGTCCGTTTCGTGTATCTACGGACTGGGCGATCCGGCGAATTATGGCCGGGTGGTCGTCCACATGGAAACCGGCACAATCTTCCGCAGAAATGCTCTACTGCGCCAGTTGATTGAGAGCCAGTATCAGCGCAATGATATGGAATTACGTCCGGGAACGTTCCGAGTGCGGGGCGATACATTGGAAATTTTTCCGGCTTATGAAGACCACAAGATTTTTCGCGTTACTTTCTTTGGCGATGAGATTGAAAAGATCACGGAATTGAATCCACTAACTGGGGAGGTATACCACATTCCCCAGTCTATTGATATTTATCCGGCCAAGCATTACATTGCCAATGAAGATCGTTTAAAACAAGCCATTTCGGATATCGAATCAGAATTGGAAGACCGTTTGGCTTATTTCAAGGCAAACGATAGATTTCTGGAAGCGCAGCGGATTGAACAGCGTACCTATTATGACCTGGAGATGTTGAAAGAGGTCGGGTATTGTTCCGGGATTGAAAACTATTCACGCCATTTGGATCAGCGCCCGGCTGGTTCAGCTCCGTGGACACTGATGGACTATTTACCCAGTGAATATCTATTGTTTATCGATGAATCGCATATGACCATCCCACAGGTGCGCGGTATGTACAACGGAGATCAATCCCGCAAAAAGGTGCTTTCCGAATATGGGTTCCGGTTGCCTTCCGCATTGGATAACCGCCCGCTTACATTCAAAGAATTTGAATCACGCATGGGGCATACGATTTACACGTCTGCAACACCCGGGCCGTATGAACTGGAACGGGCGGATCAGATTACCGAACAGATTATCCGTCCAACCGGTTTGATTGACCCGCAGGTTGAGGTGCGCCCATCAAAAGGGCAAGTGGATGATTTGATATCTGAAATTCACAAGCGGATAGAACGTGGGGAGCGTACGTTGGTAACCACTTTGACCAAGCGTATGTCGGAGGACTTATCAAAGTACCTGAAGGAAATTGGAATAAAAGTGAATTACCTGCATTCCGAGGTTGAAACACTGGAACGGGTGAGTATCCTGCGGGATTTGCGGCTGGGAACGTATGATGTGCTGGTGGGCATCAACCTGTTACGTGAAGGCCTTGATTTACCGGAAGTCTCCCTGATTGGGATTCTGGATGCTGATAAGGAAGGCTTTCTGCGCTCCGGCACGGCTTTAATTCAGACCATTGGCCGGGCAGCCCGCAATGTGAACGGCAAGGTCATCATGTATGCTGACAAAATGACCAACTCGATGAAATTTGCCATTGATGAGACCAACCGCCGTCGCAAAAAACAATCTGCGCACAACCTGGAACACAACATAGAGCCAGTCACGATTATGAAAGCAGTGCATGATCTGACAGAACGCTTATCACAGTCTCAAAGCGTTGCTGAAGCGAAGGCAGAATACCGAGCCGGCCAGGAAGCGGGAGCCATGCCGGTGAAGGAAATGCAGCGGGTAATCCATGAAATGGAAAAGCATATGAAACAGGCTGCCAAGGATCTCGAATTTGAAAAAGCCGCCGCCTTACGCGACCAGATTTATGAATTACGCAGTGAAATGGCAGAAGTATCCGATATGCCGCCCTGGAAAAAGATCAGATTGTTGACTGGCGAAGATCAATAAGTCGAACGCACGGCGAAATTCTGAAAATCCCCGCTGGGTGTTTCCCAATTCTCTTGAATATTGGTAACAAAAGCAGAACGCGGACCTTTACGCAGCGCAGATAACAATTCTTCCAATTCTTCCCGATCCCCTTCGGCCATAACTTCCACATCACCTTTGTGGGTATTGCGTACCCAGCCGGTGATATTCATTTGTTGAGCTTTGGCGAGCACAAAATAGCGAAAACCAACCCCTTGGACGCGGCCTTCCACTATAGTATGTAAACAGGAAGTAATTGATTCAGGAGAATTGGTCACTTATCACCGCCCTTTTATAAATCTGACTCGGGTTCTTTGTCATCCCACGATTCTTCGTTTAAGTCATCATCAGTGTATTCATCGGAATTCCGATTGCGGAGACTATCCAAATCAATTTCGTCCAACCCAAGAGCATCCAATCCAAGAGATTCGCTTCCAACATCAATGTTTTCAATTGCGTTTTCAACGAAATCGGCTTCTTCATCAGTTCCTGCATTTTCCAGTATGGCTTCGAGCGCAGCGCTGGCTTTTTCGCCACCGATTTCGGATAATGCCCAGATAGCTGCGTAACGCAGCTCTTTGGCCATTTCTGCACCACTGTCGAGCATTTCCAGCAAGGGTTCTATTGCACCGGCTAGATTAAGCATTCCGGCTGCTCGAATAGCTTCCATTACAACCACGGAATCCGGGTGAATTAGGCTGCGAAGGATGCGCATTCCCCAGTCTTCAGAAGAAGAACGTCCCATGGCAACCAGAGCGCTGGCTACCCAATCCGGATCGCTCTCTTCGAAGGCATCAGAAATCAGGCGATCCATTTCTTTGCGGCTGGAATAACCCATGGCTTCCAAAGCGCTGCGCCGGATGAGGTCATCATTCGCCGCAGTAATACACGGTAGAAGGGCATGCTCAATTTGATGGAGTTTCTCTGGAGAAATCTTATCCAATTCGCCCAATAAAACAAATGCACCCAGCGCTCCGGCAGCGGCGGCTTGAACAACTACCTCTTTATCTTTTTCGAGAAGGCGAAGTAAACAGGGAATCAGGCGGAAATCTTCTGAATCGCGCAGTAAACGGATGCCAGTTGTACGGACGCGGGCATCTTCATCGTCCAGGAACAATACTGCAGCATCATCAAAACTAACAATGGTGCTATGCTCGTTCAGGTTGACCATATCTTCCACCAGTGACAAACGCCGTTTTTGTTTTATGGTCGGCCAGATATTTTTCAACAAATTGAGATCAGACGCCTGTATGTCAGAGAAGCGGGTTAGAAAACTACCCGGAAATGGGGAGGTTGTATCTACTAAGGCATCTAATACAGTTTGGAAGGGAGCAGCGTTGGTTTTAGGCGGCATACGAAATAAACCTGTTATGGGAGAACAATTCGATTGGTAATATCTTGCGAGGTAACGTAGACCATGAATGCAATCAACGTTGCAAAACCAATCAAATGGACCATATTTTCATACTGAGCAGGCACCCGCTTTCGGAAAATCAACTCAGGCAGCAAGAATATAATACGTCCGCCATCCAATGCAGGAATGGGGAGCAGG
>JBAWYZ010000141.1:0-6264 GCA_037143255.1 Leptolinea sp.
AGTTTGCCCGACCTATTCTTTCCTGTCTAGTTCTCAGACAGTCCCTTAGGGTTTTCTCCGGTACACAACCAGCGCCAGCCAGTAGGGTGGGATCGCTTTTAATCCCACCACATGCCAAAAACATAATTTCCATATCGGAATACGGAAAAAGTTGTGATATGGTGAAGTCGGCTTAGATCCCTTACATCATTTTTCGCCACGATCTACCTCAAAAATAAATACGGGGTTGCCAAAGACCAATTTGTTTATTCTTCAATCCCTCCTCCAAAATCCTCACCCTCTGCATCATTTTCACAAGTATGCCGGAATTTCTATTACGAAAGCACATCTAAAATGAAACCACCGCCCATGAAATTGACCGGTTGGTGTATGAATTGTATGATCTCACTGCGGAGAAGATCAAGATTGTGGATTGGAAGCTAGCAGGTTGGAGAAACCGCCACGGAATTTCGGGATGATTAATTCTGAATTACCACTATTGAGAAGAAAGGCAGTTCCCCCAACCTATGAACTTAACCCTTTGTATAGTTTGTGTGACTTTCCGTTAATTCCAAAAATAATATTAACGACCATTTTCATAGATTCAATTTATACCGCAGCAAAACTCGCGATTCATAAACCCATAAACTGATCCACTATTGACTCGCCAACAATATTGCATGATAGGAAAAGTAAAGGTACAATATATATACCGTAACTATTTTTTCGACACTTAGATTTTGAGGAGGATTTACCATGTTTCAAACAATCATTATCATTGGCAACCTAGGCAAAGATCCTGAAATGCGCTACACCCCATCAGGACAGGCAGTCACCAGTTTCAGCGTTGCCACCAACCGCAGTTACACGGATTCAAGTGGTCAACAGGTAAAAGAAACCATCTGGTTTCGGGTTTCTGTCTGGGGAAAACAAGCAGAATCAACCCATACTTATTTGAAAAAAGGCAGCAAGGTAGTTGTAGAAGGCCGCCTGACCGCCGACCCGAAAACGGGTGGACCGCGGACTTTCCAACGTTCTGACGGGACCACCAGCGCCTCATTTGAAATCAGCGCAACCAACGTCCGATTCTTGAGCACGCGCCCTGAAGGCGGAGAGCCGGGCGCTGCCAGTGAAGATGCGGTTGATGTCGCTCCCGGCATTGAAGACGATCTTCCTTTCTAAGCGAAAATATTTATGAATATGCAAGTCCTGGAAGCCATCAGCGAGCGGTCGCACTTGAATTTTGACGCTCGCACCAAAGTGCGCGATCAGGCTCTTGCACAGGCACGTCAGTTGACCCGCCATGCCGCGCATACCATTCGCGCCATTCATCGCGGTGAAGTAGATAATGCCTCAACGGAACTAAATCAGGCCCGGGAACTGGTGCAAATTCTTAAACAGAGTTTGTCCGGTTTCCCGGATCTGTTTTATGCAGGTTACACTCAAGACGCAATCAAAGAATTCACTGAGGCCAGCATCACCTGCGCGCTCATTCAAAATCAGGAACTGCCTTCGCCGGAAGAACTGGGTGTTGAAATTGCCACGTATTGGAATGGTCTGGCGGAGGTAGTCGGTGAATTACGCCGCCGCTGCCTGGATATTCTCCGCCAGGGCTATTCGGATGAGGCTGAACGCTTGCTGGGATGTATGGATGAGATTTACACCAACCTGGTCACCATGGATTACCCGGATGCCGTCACGCAGGGTCTGCGCAGGCAAACCGACCTGGTGCGCGGAATTGTTGAAAGAACCCGCGGTGACCTGACACTAAGTCTGCGGTTTCAATTAATGGAACACGCGCTTATCGATTACACAAAACGGGTAAACGAACCCGGATAATCCAGCCGCTGGCAGTCGTCTTTTACCCTCTATCCGGGTACTTTCACTTATAATACCTGTATGGACAAGGTTTTTGCGGCTCCCTTACGGTTTGCAGTAGCCTATCACCCCGGGCTAGAAGATGCACCCCGGACATCTGCAGAAGTAGCCCGGTTTCTTCTTGAAAATGGGGCGATACAGGCGGACAACGGATCCATCTACGATGATTGGTTGAAAGACCGACTGTCGTGCGACTTGTATGATATGGTAATCGCCCTGGGAGGAGATGGAACTATGCTGCGCGCCGGCCATCTTTGCGCCGCTCGCGAAGTTCCGCTGCTGGGTATCAATATGGGGCATTTTGGCTTTCTGACAGAGGTTAGCCGGGATAACTGGCAAACACCGCTGGCTGAAATTCTGGCTGGCCATTACAGGCTAGAAGAACGTATGATGCTCGAAATTGAGCACTTCCGTGGAGAACAATCTCTTGGACGCTGGCAAGCGATCAACGAAGTGGTAATCTGCCGCGGCCAATTTGTACGGCCGATTCAACTGACCGCCAGCGTGGATGGTTTCCGCACCACCACTTATGTTGCTGATGGATTGATTGTTGCCACACCAACTGGGTCCACCGCCTATGCACTGGCAGCCGGTGGGCCAATCCTCCCGCCGGAAGCCCGCAATCTGCTCATCGTGCCAGTGGCGCCGCATCTATCCATGGATCGGGCCATCATCTTGCCAGATGGTTCCAGCGTTACGGTATTGGTAAATACCAGCCATGAAGCCGTTCTAAGCGTAGATGGTCATCCCCCTGTTTTTGTTATTGACGGAGACCAGGTGGAAAGTTCTGCTTCGAAATTTCGGTTGAATATGGTGCGCTTGAAGGACCCTCGGTATTTTTATCGAAACATTACCCTGTATATGGAACATAACCCCAGTGTCGGAAATCCAGAATGACAGTCACCCAACCTGATTCGCTAAAATGCGCCAATCATCCTGCGCGGGATACCTATCTACGCTGCAACCGTTGCGAAAAACCGATTTGCGTCGAATGTGCTGTGCTTACGCCCATCGGGTATCGCTGCAAAGAATGCGTCCGCTCGCAGCAAAAGGTTTTTGAAACCGCCCTTCTACAGGATTATGTTTTAGGAATAATTATCGCCGGCGTTCTTTCCTTTATTGGCAGCCTGCTGGTAGGCCTGGTTGGCTTTTTCGTCATATTTCTGGCGCCAGCAGCCGGTTGGGTAATAGCCGAAGCTGTTCGCAAAGTGACCAAACGCCGGCGGGGAAAATTGCTTTTTCGGCTGGTGGGGATATCTACCGCGCTGGGGGCGCTGATTAACTTGCTCCCGATACTCCTACTGCTGCTTTTTGGCAATATTAGCCTCGGGGTTTTATTTGCAATAATTTGGCCGGCTATCTATGCGTTTATCGTATCATCTACAGTGTATTACCGCTTGAGCGGTATCCAATTAAAGTGAAGCCTTATGCTGCAAGATATTCGGATTGAAAACTTCGCGATTATTCAAACCCTGGATCTGCAATTTTGTCCGGGATTGGTGATTTTTACCGGGGAAACTGGTGCAGGTAAATCCATTATTCTGGATGCAATCGAAGCCCTGGTGGGCGGCAAAGCTGAAGCCGGCATGGTGCGTGCCGGGGAAGAAAAGGCCATGCTGGAAGCCGTCTTTGCTACTAACCCCGATGTTGATGCGATTCTCCGCCGAGAAGAGCTGGAAGATGAACCAGGGCGGGTTACCTTAAGTAGAGAGATCCGCAAAGAAGGCCGAACTTCCGCTCGCGTGAATGGACGTTCGGTCAGTCAGGCTTTGCTCAAAGAAATCGGCATTTTACTGGTGGATATTCACGGACAATCTGAACACCTCTCGCTGCTGAACACTCGTCAGCATCTGACGCTGCTGGACCGCTATGCCAATTCAGGCGCTCTTCTCAATGAATTTCGGACTATTTTCCAAAAACTCACCGGTCTGCGAAAAGATCTGTTTTCCTTAAGGGAACAGGAAAAAGATGCCGCCCGTATGACGGATTTACTGCGCTATCAGGTGAATGAGATCGATTCGGCCCGTCTCAAACCGGGCGAGGCTGTTGATCTGGTTGTCGAACGGGATCGGCTGGCCAACGCTGAAAATCTGGCGGCATTAGGTCAAGAAGCAATCCATATTCTGGATGACGGGGAAGCCGATGCTCCTTCCATCGGTGATTTGTTTGGCCAAGTTGTGCGCGCTATTTCATCTTTGGCGCGGATTGACCCTTCGATGCGGACTGCGTTGGATAAAGCCGAAACAACCGCCGACGACATCTCTGAGTTGACCCGCAGTCTGCAAAATTACCTGGATTTGATCGAAATCAATCCACGCCTGCTGGAAAAGATGGAAGACCGCCTGGAGTTGATAAAGAGCCTCGGCCGTAAATACGGTGGGGATGAAAACGCTGCTCTAGCTTTTGCAGAAGAATCTCGGGCACAACTGGAAACTATCGAACATGCCAGCGAACAAATTGAGATACTGGCAGCGCAAGAACAAAGAGTCTTGGCTGAAATCTCACAGGTCGGAACACTGCTCAGTCAGTTGAGAAAACAGGCGGCCGAGAACCTTTCCGCTGCTGTTGAAAAACAATTGCATGATTTACGCATGCCCGGCGTGCGATTTGCAGTGGATTTTCGTACCAAACCAGACGCGCAGGGCGCCGTTGATGCAAGCGGCGAAACAGTGCGGTTTGATGCTACCGGAATGGATCAAGTTGAATTTCTGATCGCGCCCAATCCTGGTGAAGGCCTTAAGCCGATGGTGAAAATCGCCTCCGGGGGAGAAACCTCCCGTCTGATGTTGGCGCTGAAAAATGTTTTGGCCGGAGCGGATGATATACCAACTTTGATATTTGACGAAATTGACCAGGGAATTGGCGGCCGGGTTGGCACAACCGTCGGCGAAAAACTCTGGCATGTTGCCAGGGCGCATCAAGTGTTCTGCGTAACCCATCTGCCGCAATTAGCCGCCTTTGGGGATCAGCATTTAACCGTGCGTAAAGTTGTTCAAAACGACCGGACGATTACCGAAACCGAAGTTTTGTCTGGCGAAAAGAGAATTCAGGAATTAGCGGGCATGTTAGGCAGCCCGGGAGAGAGCGGAATGGTTTCTGCCAGAGAAATTCTGGCTGAAGCCCAAAAGTATGCCTTGCAGGCCAAGACCGAATAATCTGCATGCTGAAAGAGGTTTTACTGGGCGCTCCGGCTATTCTTAATGAAGACAAATCGCATCAATTCTTTTCAGCGCCCAAAGACATTCAAAAACATGTGGATTTTTGCAATGAACCCTATGATCAAATTCATTAAACTTACCCTGGTTGGAGTCTGGCTGCTGACAGCCTGCCAGGGACAGCCCAAACAACTCGCGCCTCAGAACACACTTCGACCAACCTTTCAACCCACGGTTGCCTTGCTGATTAAGCCCAGTCCGCAGCCGCCGCTTCCCACAGCCACAATTAAACCCAGCCCGACTCTCAGACCAGTGGAAGAAAACGGCAAGATTGCTTTGAAACACCTACAATCCCTGGCCGGGAAAATCGGCGCTCGCTCGCCTGGCACCCCACAAGAGACTGACGCCGCTGAATACATCCAGAAAACCTTTGAAGAATTGGGCTTCAGCACCGAAGTACAACCCTTTACCTTTAAAGACGATGATGAAGGTCAAATGAGTTCGCAAAATGTGGTCGCGGGCAAGCCGGGACTCTCCAATAAGACACTGATTGTTGGCGCGCATTATGACTCGGGTGACGAGGCCAAAGGTGCGGACGATAACGCTTCCGGGGCGGCGGTAATGTTGGAAGCCGCCGAGCTTATCTCGAAAATTGAGACGCCTTATACTATTATCTTTATCGCTTTTGGCGCTGAGGAAAACGACCTGGACGGATCGTCCTATTATGTGGAACAGATGAGCAGTAGCGCGGTCAAGAACTCAATTGTAATGATTAACCTGGATAGCCTGGTCGCGGGCAACCTGGCGTATGTGTACGGGGATGCGGGACCTGATACGCTCCGCGATTGGATTCTGGATATGGCAACAAAATCTGGAATTAAATTGGAGGGGAAAACCGCGGCTGATCTAAATAATGATGATGGCAGTTTGTGTGAATGTTCCGATTATGACGCTTTCCAACAGGAAAATATCCCCTTTGTCTATTTTGAAGCTACAGACTGGAGCCTGGGCGAGAATGATGGTATGACCCAGGTGGACCCCAATTTTGGGGATGAAGGCGAGATTCGTCACACAAAATTTGACACTATTGAAACCATCAACCAGCTTTTTCCGGACCGGATAGAACAAAAGCTTAATCTGTTCGTAACCCTGCTGGTCAACACCTTGACCGATTTCAAATTGCCTTGACGTTTGCCAGGAAATACGCAGGAAAACATGATGGCTTTCGAATGGTTTGCCCACTTGAGAGGAT
>JBAWYZ010000142.1:0-6256 GCA_037143255.1 Leptolinea sp.
AGAATGGAAAGGAATTTATTGGTTGGCAAAAATTATACTTCAGAAAATACGAGCGCAGGTTGTCCGATGTGAATATAAATTATCTACATTCAATGATTTGCAATAGCGTGATATAATTCAATCATGGTTGAATTACTTTGCGAAGATATTAAAAACACAAAAGTTTTTTCAAACAAATCTATCTCGGATTTGGCGCGTTGGTTGAAAGTAATCAGTGAACCTAATCGGTTATTGCTGCTGGAAAAAATCATGGAGGGCGTACAATGCAATTGTGAATTGGGTGGCGATTTGCACATGGCCCCAAACCTGATCTCCCACCACTTATCCGTTTTGCGCGAAGCTGGATTAGTCGAAGTCGATCGAGATCCTTTCGATGCGCGTTGGATTTATTACTCGATCAATCAGAAAGCAATGGATGAACTCAGTACGTTAATTGGTGATTTCTTTGAAACCAGTCGCATCCGTCCTCGACGGCTCACTTGTGGTCCACAGACGGCGAAGGTCAATTAATGAGGGGATAATTTCCACAGGTGGAAAATTTTCTGTTCCACTCATTCTCAAAAATATCGAAGAACTTGGGGTAACCCAATAAAAATAAATTTTGTAAGGAGACGAAATGACTGAAGCAACGATGACCAAACGATTATCTTTCCTTGACCGCTTCCTGACGCTGTGGATTTTCCTGGCAATGGCGGTTGGCGTTGGGCTGGGATTCTTTATTCCAGGTGTTGAAAACTTTATCAATCAGTTTCAAGTTGGGACAACGAATATTCCCATTGCCATCGGGTTGGTATTGATGATGTTCCCACCCTTTGCGAAAGTGAAATATGAGGAACTCGGGGAGGTGTTTCGCAACAAAAAAATTCTGGGGATTTCTCTCGTTCAAAACTGGATTGTTGGTCCCATCTTAATGTTCGTTCTGGCGGTATTATTCTTGGGTGATAAGCCCGAGTACATGACCGGTATCATCATGATTGGCTTGGCACGCTGTATCGCGATGGTCATTGTTTGGAACCAGTTGGCCAAAGGTGACACCGAATACGCGGCAGGTATCGTTGCTTTTAACAGTATCTTCCAGGTCTTGTTTTACAGTGTGTACGCCTGGATATTTGTAACCAAATTACCACCTCTTTTGGGATTACAAGGCAATGTTGTTAACATCAGTATCGGACAGATCGCTGAAAGTGTAGCAATTTACCTCGGAGTACCCATGGTAGCTGGTTTCCTGACTCTGTTTATTCTGGTGCGGGCTAAGGTGAAAGTTTGGTATGAAACTAAATTTATTCCAAAGATTAGCCCATTTACGCTAATCGCACTTCTTTTCACCATAATTGTCATGTTTAGTCTGAAGGGTAATCTGATTGTCCAGATTCCATTCGATGTGGTGCGCATCGCGATCCCACTTATTTTTTATTTTGTGATCATGTTTCTGGTTAGCTTCTGGATGGGCAAGCGCGTTGGGGCTGACTATCCCAAAACAGTTACCCTGGCATTTACAGCCGCCAGCAACAACTTTGAGCTAGCCATTGCAGTTTCAGTTGCGGTTTTTGGAATCAATTCTGGTGAAGCATTTGCCGGTGTGATTGGCCCACTGGTCGAAGTGCCGGTCATGATTGGTCTTGTCAATCTGGCTTTATGGTTTCAGAAGAAATACTTTATAACTGTTGTCACACTACCGGTTCAAACATCACCTAAGTAAAACAATAAACGAGAGGCTGTCCTAATTGGCTAATCCAAATTACGATCAGCCTCTCATAACAAAATCATAGAAAAACCGTCATTCTTGGGAAAATTGGCGGGTAATAAATCAATCCGAAAAGAATTTAGCCCAATTTAGCTCAACCCTATTGCGACAATATAAGCGACAAAAATGTGGCTAGTTTTATCCAATAAGCCGATTGAAATGTAAAATACTCCGGGGTTTCTCCATTCAAGGATTTCGTCAGGAAAAATTTAAGGTAATCGTCAGGCAAAAACAGTTGACATTTTGCTTAAACGGTATAAAATTTGGTATGAAGGTCAGACCATAATACCAGATGAAAACACAAAACCTCCCTATCGCCCGAAAAACCCTTGCCGAAATTGTTGCCGGCAAACTTGCCGCCAATATTTTGGATGGTGTTGTCCCGCCTGGCACCCAGTTGGCTTCCGAACGAGACTTGGTCAAGGAATTTGTCGTCAGCCGGTCAACGTTGCGTGAAGCGCTCAAAATTCTGCTGGATAGCCGGCTGATTGAATCACGGGTCAGTGTGGGCTGGTTTGTTACCGAGATCAACGCCGGAAACCTGGCGCGTGCTCGTGAGTTAGCATCCTGGGCCAGAGCAGATGGTCCGACTATCGCACGTCCTGCCGGGCAAGAGCCGCCCACCGGGCCACGCCGGCTGCCCGTAAACCCGGAAAAGCCGCTCCAAATCCCCAACCTGAAAACTGACCGTTCCGCCACATTTCAACTGATCTCGTGGTGGGAAAAGGAAAAAGTGGAACAGGCACAAGTGATGGTTATTGGCGCCGGAGCTCTGGGGAATGAAGTCATCAAAAATCTAGCCCTGATGGGTGTTGGCAATATTTTGATTGTCGATTTTGACACAATTGAACTGGCTAATTTGAGCCGGTCAGTTTTATTCCGTGAAAGTGATACCTCGCGTAATAAAGCTGAAGTGGCTGCCGCCCGTGCCAAGGAACTGAACCCGAATATCAATGTGCAGTATTTACACGGCGATATTTCCAATCAGGTGGGGCTGGGTGTTTTCCGGCGTATGGATGTAATCATCGGCTGTCTGGATAATCGGGAAGCCCGACTTGCTGTAAACCGTTTCGCTTATTGGGTTGACAAACCCTGGGTGGACGGCGCCATTCAGGAATTGTATGGACTGGTACGGGTGTTTATTCCTGGACAGGGCGCCTGTTTCGAATGTAGTTTGACTGAGCAAGCCCGCCGTGACCTGGCTGCACGCTATTCCTGCCCGCTATTGGCGCGTGAAAATGTACTGTTGGGCAAAGTACCCACCACTCCGACCATCGCCTCTATTATCGGGGCGATGCAGGCGCAGGAAGCCCTTAAACTCTTACATGGAATGCCAGTTCAAGCAGGAAAAGTGACGCATTTCAATGGATTGACAAACGAAATGCACACCTCGGCCTATACTGCGCGGGAAGATTGCGAAAGTCATTGGAATTATGGCGAGATCACAGAATTACCTTTGAGCGCCAGCACGACAACACTGGCTGAATTTGCCGGTATTGTGCGGGCTGACCTTGGCCCAGAAACTGTTATTGAACTTGACCAAGAATTGATCCTATCGCTGGACTGCCCGCAGTGTGGCACCCACGAAGATGTGCTTCACCCAATGGCACAGGTCAGTTTTCAATCAGCCCATTGTCCGACTTGCGGCATCTTGCGTGAAATTGAAATGACGCATGCTATCACCGGGAAGGAGCCTTATGCTCACCTTTCGCTGGCCGCCGCTGGAATTCCACCGCTGCATATCATACGGGCCTTCAATGCCTTAGAGTACAAATTCTACGAACTTACCGGAGACCTGAAAGACACGCTGCACTTCCGGCACTTTGAACGCCAGGACAACCGGCTGATGGCAACCGCATTACGTGAATCGATCCGGTTACGCGAAGTTTCTGCTGCAGATGAACCGCCGTTCAACCCGGCGAGCGGGCGCGTGACACTCTGGAAAGAATGAAATGGAAATTGGTATGCAATCTCCTGTGATTTCTTCCGAACAAGGCCATCGGTTCGGGTCTGTGTTTTCAAGATTTATTTTGAAAACTGGGCTTGTTCTGTTTCTTACAGTGGATATCTGTACTGGATTTTTATACCTGTTGTATTCCCGGAATTTCCCGTGGGTTGAATTGATCCCATCTGCTCTGGCTGTCTTTTCCGGTCTAACGGCAGGTATCCTAACCCGCGTTTTCTTTAGAAAAATTGCAAAGATTATTCAGTTGTTTATCGCCTGCATTGTAATTACCATGACGCTATCGCTGGCAGGACTAATAATCCAAGAATGGATTCATATTGATCTGACGGGCATTTGGTTTGCTTTGGTCAAACCTGATTTTGTAATCCTTAATGGGATAGGTTGGATAACAGCCCTTCTTGCCATATTTGCCTGGCAGAGAAAACATAATCCTACGTCTGTAAATCCGCCCACACCGATTACAAATATTGCTCATCCGCAATTTGAAGAAGCACAAGTTGCCATATCTCCAAGGAAAACATCGAAAACCAGAAAACTGACCTCAACCCGTAAACGCTCCTTTTTCCTCATCCCTCAAGGTTTGGGCAAACGCTATTTCCAGAGAAAATTTTGGCAAAGATGGTTAAGGGAAAACAGGATCATTATCTCCCAATCCTTTCAAAAGTTCGCAAGAAATGGATTAACTACTATTGCGTCGTTTTTCAATCAGATTGTTGAAAAGAGACTGCATTTTGCTCGAACTTCATCCCGTATGGTGGCACAAACTACATCTTTACGAACTGCACCACCGGTACTTTCGCCCACCCCTTTACCGCGCAAACGGTTAGGGCGCAAAATGCGCAATTCCATTCGCCTGGTTGGCAGGGAAGAAATGCGTTGCCCTTACTGCTTGCAAGTAGTTGAACGCAATGATCCGCACGGGATTGTAGTTTGCCCAATCTGTAAATCAGCCCATCATAAAGAATGCTGGGATATCACCTGCAGCTGCCAGGTACCTCATAACCATGCTGTCCTTTAAGCCAATTTTCGGAGGAATTTATGCCTGATCGTTCTATCACCATTGTGCTGCCAAACGGGGGCGCCCGCCGGGCGGATATTCCGGATGATGTGATTGTTGGAGATATTCTTACGGAATTGACCTCACTTCTACAGCTCCCAACTATTGGGCCAGATGGCCGGCCAATGGGTTATCGACTGGACAGCAAAGCCTTGGGGCGCGAATTACTGGAGAAAGAATCCCTCGCGCAAGCCGGAGTGCCGGATGGAGACCGATTAATCCTTACCGCGGATATTACCGCTGGCGCAGGACCATTGGATCAAAGTCCACGAATGCGCCGACTGAGGGCAGATTACGATTTGATTCAAGAGATGGTTGCCCGAAGTGATCTGATTTCTGTCCAACCCAAATCTGTTTTTCCAGGGATGCCGGCGGAAAGATATATAGTCACCTTTAAGTGCAAGTCTATTATTGGGATTGATGCAAAGGGAAACCCAAAAATCGGTGAGCATCACCAGGTTGAAATTTACTTGCATGCCCAGTATCCACAGCGCTGGCCGGGAATGTCATGGCTAACCCCCATTTGGCATCCCAATATAAACCATCTGAATGGCAGCGTTTGTATTGATGCAGCCTGGTGGGCGGCCAGCCGGTCACTGGACAGACTGGTGATCATGTTGGGTGAAATGCTGCAATACAAGAATTATCATGACGACCCTACTAAACCGCCTTTCCCATGGGATGCAGAAGCAGCCAAATGGTGCAGATCCTATCGCACTGTGCATCCTGGAGTTTTCCCACTGGACAAAAGGGAACTCATGCGGCCGGAGAGGGTGAAGATCAAGCCAGTAGTACCAGCTACAAGACCAAAAGTCAAATTGAAATAACCGACATCAAGGTGCACCTTGTTTTAGGAAATACCAAAAACCAATATGGAGGTAAGAATGGCCGACAAAAGCGTAACATTTGTTTTACCCTCGGGCGGAAGCCGGACGGCAGAAGTGCCGGATGACGTAGTGATATCGGATTTGATTCCGGAGTTAACTACCTCGCTTCAGCTTCCAACCACTGGACCGGATGGACGTCCCATCAGTTACCGACTGGACAGTAAGGCTTTAGGCCGCGAGTTGCAGGAATCTGAAACACTTGCTGCAGCCGGAGTGCCAGCCGATGATCGTTTGATGGTTACCGCGGATATCACCGCGGGGTAATTCAATCAGCCAGGCGGTTTTCTGGTGGTCAGAACCGCCTGGCATTATTCACTGTGAGGTTTTCGTGGAGTTGGTTTCGCGCATTCGAATCGGAGAAGACAATCGCCTGAAATTTCGGCGCAACAGGGCGCCATATCACCGCGCCCAGGGTTGGTCACCGTTGGAAAAGGATGGGAATGCCCTGCCGGCAGTCCAGGTTTTTCTTACCCAACGGACTTTCATCCGGATTTGTGCCCATGCGGGTTCAGATTTGAAGAATGAGGTAGGCGGCTGGTTGGTCGGAAAAACTTATCTTGACAGCAAGACCGGTACCCCATTCATTGTTATCAACACCATGC
>JBAWYZ010000143.1:0-6231 GCA_037143255.1 Leptolinea sp.
ATTGTGCGTCACCAAGCTGGATATTCTTTCGGGACTTCCCGAAATCAAGATTTGTTCTGCCTATCAGGTGGATGGGAAAGACTATGCATCCCTCCCCTTTGGGTTGGATGCGGAAAAGATGGCGGCTTATAAGCCCGTTTATGAAACCCTTCCAGGCTGGCAGGAAGATATCTCCCATGTCAGAAAATGGGAAGACCTGCCAAAGGCCGCGCACGAGTACATCCGCCGCATGGAGATGCTAGTCGGCGTGCATGTCAGCCTCATTTCAGTCGGCCCCGAGCGCGATCAAATCATCCGGCTGGATTAAGAGGAAGCATGGACGAATTTGATTCCTACCAGTCTCCCTTCAGTTGGCGGTACGCCTCCCCTGAAATGCGCAAGATATGGAGCGAAACCAATAAGCGACTCTTATGGCGCAAATTATGGGTATGTCTCGCAGAAGTAGAAGCCGAATTCGGTCTGGTTAAACCAGAACAACTGGCTGACCTTAAGAAAAATGTCGAAAAAATCGACATCAAGAAATCTCTGGCGCATGAAGCTGTTAGCCATCATGATTTAATGGCCGAAGTGAAAACTTATGCCAGTCAATGTAAGGTTGGCGGGGGGATTATTCACTTGGGAGCCACCTCGATGGACATCAAAGATAATGCGGATGTCTTGCAAATAGCGCAAGCCCTCGACATGCTCATTGATGAAACTAAAGCGCTTCTTCTAGCTATAGACGAAAAGATACAGACTTATGCCGAAACGCCCTGCATTGCCTTCACCCATTTGCAGCCGGCCGAACCGACCACTTATGGTTACCGTTTTGCGAACTATGCACAAGATATTCTGGCAGATTTGATTCGCCTCAGGGAAATTCGCTCCGGATTGATGGGCAAAGGGTTCAAAGGGGCGGTTGGAACTTCGGCATCCTATGCAGAACTGGTGGGACAGGAAAATGTTGAACGCTTCGAGTCCCGCATCAGCCAGGTTTTGGGGCTGCCGTTCTACCCGGTAACAACGCAAACTTATACCCGCATGCAGGATTTTCACATCAGCAGTGTCCTGTCCGGGCTAGGCGCCTCAATATACAAAATTGCTTTCGACTTACGGCTGCTGCAGTCACAACCTTTTGGTGAAACTTCCGAACCATTTGGTGAAAAACAGGTCGGATCTTCAGCAATGCCTTTCAAACGAAATCCCATTCAACTGGAAAAAATTGATTCTTTAGCCCGTTCTCTATCAGTTTTGCCGCAAATTGCCTGGCAAAATGCCGCCAACTCCATTTTGGAGAGAACCCTGGATGACAGCGCTAACCGCCGAACAACCATCCCGGAAGCATTTTTAATTTGTGATGAAATTATCCACAGCCTGACGGATGTGTTTAGCGGACTGAAGATCAACCTGCGTCAGGTGGAAACCAACCTGGCAACCTATGCGCCCTTTGCCAACACCGAACGGTTGATGATGACACTGGTCAAAGCCGGCGCCGACCGTCAAAAAGTGCATGAATCCCTCCGGTTACATTCCATGCAAGCCTGGCAGGCCGTTCAGGCTGGCAAGTTGAACCCGTTAATCAGTCTGGTTTCAGCCGATATAGAATTTCAAAAATATCTTTCACCTAGTAAGATAGGAAAATTGATGAGCTCTTCTGCCTATATTGGTCAAGCAGCATCCAGAGCCGGAAAGTTTAGCAAGGATATTGCAATAGTAATTTCAGAAAACAAGTAGGAATATAAGATTTCAGGCAAAATAAATCCCATTATTCCTCTGCTTGCACCTCATTCATAATTATATTAGACCACTTAACCGATTCAAAATAGATATTCCGCCAGACATCTGGTTTGATCCCAAATTGCAAAACATAATCCCAGTTGCCGCCCTCTGTTGCTATCACACTGGTTAAAACCATCCCCAGTTTCCCTCTCCTATTGACTAGCGCATCTGTAATTTCCGGGGTAAGAGAGAGACTCTCAACCACCTGAACCATGGGGATATCCATAATTGCATCCAGCACGGATAAAAGACCAATCAAGAAATACGATTCCGCCTGTTTTTCTCCCAAAGATTTGCTGAGCATTTCACACATCTTTGCCCGCTGCAGGGCAATTGATGTTAACTCATGCGGTTTGTCATCCACAGAAGCCATCATAAGCAGCAACAACCAGCTTCGCAATTGCTGCAATCCGATCAACGCAATAGCCTGTTGAATTGATTTGACCTGATCTGCCAGAGAATAATAGCCTGAGTTCACCAGCCGAAGAAGTTTGTAACTAAGCCCGACATCCTGAGAAATTATCGGGTCCATTGTATTGAAATTAGCCTTGGTATCCATTGTGGCTGCTAATGAACGCATCAGATTCAATCGGGATACATCCAATTTTTTCTTTGCATCTTTAATTGTCTCTGGCTTATAAAAAAAGTAACCCTGAAAGAAATCAAACCCAAGGCGCAAACAGGTGGAAAAGTCATCTGGCGTTTCTACTTTTTCTGCAAGAAGCAAAATGCCATACTGCTTAATCGAATCAACAAGATCAGGCAAGATGATTCTGTTTGTGGCCATCAAATCAATCTTGATTAAATCGATCAGACCCTGGTCGAGTATCGGAGCGATTTGATTGAATGAAGCGACATCATCCAATGCGATTATGAAATTCTTTTCCTTAAATCTATGCAGCGCCTGGAAAAGTTGATTATCAAGTGTGATATCTTCTAAAACCTCCAAAACGACTTTCTTAGGGTCGAAATTCTCCGGTCGTATTTCCGTCAGCAATTGAACCAAATCATCTTGAACAAGAAAATCCCTTGTGAAATTAATAAAAGCAAGCTTTGGGCCAACAATACTATCCAAACCCATTTCAAAAAGTGTGTTAAGAAATACCAAAGAGGTCGCGGTATTCCCATCCTTGACTTTAGCAGTTTTATCTGTCTGCAAAGCTCGATACAGCAATTCATAACCGATAGTCTCTTTATGGCGGTTTAAGATTGGCTGTCTTCCCACAAGCAATTCAGACATTCCGGTTTACCCTCATATATGGTTTGAAATTCCAAAACACTAAACTCACACTTTAATAATTATAAGCAGAATTATCCCATATTTCCATAAACTGGTCATAAATATTTTATTCTTTTTGGTTATTGCGGAATATTTCCCTGGCCTATAAATTGCACCTCTCTTTCTGATTATCATCAATCTGAACGGTGGTTTGCATGAAAAACACGGTACCTTCCAAAACCGGCCTTCTCCGCTTTGTACTGCCCATCCTTATTGTTATTTTCCTTGTTCTTGGGTTAGGAACTGCATATCTGGCGTATCAAATCTTTCTGGTTGAACCCGCTGCGGAACAGGTCTTTCCCAAGTATTCCCAACCGAAGGATATGGCGACTGCGCAGTTGGAGCAGTCCTTACAGGTGGCCATGCAGCGCCACCCTGATGTCCTGGCTTACCTGATTTACCGTGTTTCCATCAGTAACGTCACTTACACGGAAGATAAAAATTTAGCGCTGCTATGGCTATCGCTTTTTGAAAAAGAGACGGATACTTTGGTTCCAGCCGAACCCGGGTTGGCTATTGCGCAGCGGGGCGCTGATGGAACATGGGCGGTAACTGTTCAAGCCGATGCCGAATATTACGCCCTGTTGCTCCAAATTCCAACATCTATGCTGGATGAGGAAACCCGGGCACAATATCTCTCAGAACCGCAGCCGCTCTCAAAAGGTATCGATCCACTGCATGGTTATCGCCTTCCCTGGAAAAAAGGGATTACCAAATTTCTTACCGGCAGTATAGGCCATGTATTAACCTACAAATCCTGCCCATCATCCTGTATGTATGCTTTCGATTTCGCAGATGGTGGCAACTTCCCCATTATGGCCGCCAAGGGTGGCTTAGTAAAATACGCGGTCTGGAAATTTGCGGATAACAACCACACCAATGCTAACTACATCATTCTGGAAGATCCATCCACCAATCCAGTTACCTACCAGGTGTATTTTCATCTATCACAGGATTCGATTCCAGCCGCACTACGGACGCCTGGCGCCTGGGTAAACCAGGGCCAGTTTATCGGCAATGTGGATAATACCGGCTACAGTTCCGGCCCGCATTTGCATTTTCATGTGCATACCAACCCGACCTCCTTCTGGGGTAATTCCGTGGATATCGTGTTTGATGATGTCTCTGTCAATGGCGGTCGTCCGCGCACCTGTACCGAAGTAGCGGCATTTCCCACGTACGGCAACCAGTGTATGCCAGGCGATAAATACACTTCGAATAATGGCGATTCCAAACCCCCAACCGGGGTTCTATCAGCCCCGGCAACCAATACCGTGGTTACCACTGCCGCGGTTCCTATCAATGGCTACGGGTTGGATGAATCTGGAGTCACTAGAATTCAACCCATGGTCAAATATGACGGTATCTGGCGTCCCGCTGGACCTGCAATTACTACAGAAGCATTCGTCGCAGATTTAAATCTTTGCAATGCTGGTGTTCCGGATGGACCGGTTTCAATCGGTCTGGATATCTGGGACACTGGCGGGAACAAAACTACTACACCGGTTGGCGAAGTTGTTATTCGCAAACAGCACACCTGCCCGGCAAATCCGCCTGCCTGTACTCCAGGTGATGACCAGGTTGCTTTATATAACAATGCCAACTATCAGGGATATTGCAAGCTTGTGTCTCCGAGTGAAATTTCCGATATGGCCAGTCTGATTGATTTTGGCGACAATAATCTAGAATCCATCCAGATTGGCGGAACGGTAAGCGCCATTCTATTCGACGACAGCAATTTCTCTGGCAGAACCCAAGCATTGAATGTTTCTCAACCAGATCTCTCAAACATCTTAATCGGGACAAACCGGGTTTCTTCGATAAAAGTCGTGAAAGTCCTTCCGGTTCCGACGATTCCGGTATTAAATCCGGTAGCCGGTCCAAACGGTGCAGCTTTGACAGCCGATGATTCGATTACCCTGAGTTGGCTGCCCGCGGCTGGTGCATTAGATTATCATGCCGAGCTGAAGGGTGCCGATGGTTTTTCAGCAGTGCAGGATTGGCAAACTGGGGTATCCTATTCAATTGGCTCACTGAAACCTGGAAATTACCAGTGGGTGGTCTTTGCCCGGAACGGCGTTGGCGAAAAATCCGTTTCAGCCAATTTTGTTGTACAACCGGGCAAGACTGAAACTGGAACGCCTATTGCTTCACCCTACGAAGCCGGGTTTGGTAGCAACGTCTCCGGCTGGAGCGCTACTGGCTCGTGGCAACGGATCGGTTTCAAACTGAACGCCGAAAGCCAGACCGGTTGGGTGTTCGGCAATGCATCAAGTTTTGCAAATGGAGAGAGCGTTGCATCTGGCGAATTAACTTCTCCGCCTATCTTCGTCGGCTATGCCGGTCAGCAGTTTACCTTCAATTATGCCGCTGCCACGGAATCAAGCGGTCCGGTCTGGGATCAGCGCCATGTCCAAATTTCCATTGATGGCGCTCCCTTCCAGGAATTGATGCAGCTTTCCGCAGAGACAACTGGTGGAAAATTGATCGAGAGTAAACCGGTTGACCTGACGTCTTATGCCAGAAAGAGCATCCGTTTGCGCTTCCATTTCAGTTCAATTGACGGTCTATATAATGACGGATTGGGCTGGGCTATCAACTCAATGCGGGTGAGCGAAGATATTGCCAAAGTCTGCAAAGAAAATACCGATGACGGATCTTCGGATAAAGCCAGGCCGTCAACCCTGGGTAGTTCTGTTGATGCTCAACTTTGCCCAACCGGTGATTTGGATTACTACAGCTTTGCCGGGACTGAAAAACAACCCTTCACCGCCACTATCAATCTAACTTCACCAGTCAAGGGTTGGACACCTGCTCTGGCGCTGGTTGATAGCGACGGTAAGACCACACTTGCGGATGGCAAACTTTCTGGCAATTCAGCTCAGATGAATACCATTCTGCCGAGGACGGGTACATATTACTTGAAAATCAGTGTGCAAGCGCCAGATAAAGCCACAGTCCCCGGCGTAGATTACCGTCTGTCTCTGGTACAAGATACAACTTTGCCCACTGTGAAATTGACCAAGCCTACCGCTGGAAATATCTCCCTGACTCTCCCAATTGCACTTTCAGCCGAGGCGGCCGATGCTGGCAACCCGGTCAGCCGCGTGGAATTTTACATCCAACCGGCTGGCGTTTCCATTGACAAAGCCGATCAAGTTGGCAGTGATGATAACGGGCAGGACGGATGGAAC
>JBAWYZ010000144.1:0-6201 GCA_037143255.1 Leptolinea sp.
GACCTGGATTTTGTCCATAAACCCGAGCATATAAAACTGGTCATTTCCACCATTCAGGAAAAATTGGCTGGAAAAGAAGAACTGTCATTCCTGAAGGAATAATTCAAAAAGCACTTTTATTGAGAAGCCTTTTGTTCGTTTTGCAACCAATATCAAATCACTCCGTATACCTTTATAGAGAAATTTACAGGAGCTATAGTTGATCACAGCAGAAAATACCTGGTTGGAACAAGCCATCCAGGGAAACATGGATGCATTTTCTCAACTGGTCGAGACTTATCAGAGACCTGTATTTAACCTTTGTTATCGAATGTTGGGTGATGCTATGGAAGCAGAAGATGCGGCTCAGGAGACATTTTGGCGGGCTTATCAGGGTATGAAGAAATATGATCCATCCCGTTCTTTTGTAACCTGGCTGCTTTCCATCGCCGCCCATTACTGCATCGACCAACAGCGCAAACGGAAGATTCCGATGGTAGATATTGACATCCTGCCGGAAGAAAATATGCCTGATCCCTCCCCGAATCCGGAGAAAGTGATCAGCAAACAATTGGAAAACCGTGCCCTTCACCGTCTGCTTGATCAGTTGCAACCGCAAGATCGGGCTGCCGTAATCCTTAGATATTGGTATGAAATGTCAGAACAAGAAATTTCCAATACTTTACAGCTCTCCACCAGCGCAGTGAAAAGTCGGCTTTTTCGCGCGCGAAAGCAATTGGCCGATGCCTACCAATCTTTACAAAAAGCCGACCTTGAAAGGAGCCTTCATGGAACACCAACCCTTTGAAAACTGGATTCTTTCAGGCGAATCGCTCACTACTTCCCAATCGGCTGAATTGGACAACCATCTGGTAGTTTGCCAGCATTGCCAATTTACACAGGAGGGGATAATGGGAGTTGAAGACCTGCTTAAATCCGCAACCATTGAAGCACCCTCCCCCGGTTTTACCAACCGATTCCGCTACCTGGCCGCCAGCCGCAAGGAGGAAGCCAAACGGCTTCAATCCTACTTTTTTCTAGGCGGCATTCTAGCAGCCACAGTTTTGGTCTCATTCGGTTACTTTGCGATTCTATTACTGACCCAATCCCCGGCGATTGTTATCTCTAACTTGATGACAAATGCGATCTCGTTAGCCTTTGGAATCGATGAATTATTAGTTGCGCTGCAAGCCTGGGCACGCTACGTACCATGGCCTGTCAGCCTGACGCTTGGGGCAGTTATATCAAACTTGATTATTCTTATCACCAGTGCCTGGCTACTATCTGTGTGGAAAGTCACTACCCGAGGAGTAAAAGTCTATGAATAAATTTATGCGATTTCTTATCCCGATTTTCTGTTTTACCATTCTTTTCGCTCTTTTGACATCCGGTTGTGCCAGTTCATCAAACGATGGCGATAAGTTCATTTTGGGTGGCACTTTCCGGTTAAACGAAAACGAAAAGATTGATGGAAATTTATCCATTTTTAGTGGAGCCGTTACTCTTGAAAAAGGTTCTACCATTAATGGCAATGTCATTTTAATCGGGGGGACAATCAATGCCGCCGGAACAATCAACGGTGGTATTAACGGTCTTGGCGGATCCATCACTTTGGGGGATACCGCAGTTGTTCAAGGGGATGTTGCCACTGTCGCCGCGGCTGTGAACAAGTCAGATAATGCCGTTATTCAGGGGAAAATCATCTCACAATCTGAGGGCGGTGTGCAATTGCCGGATGTTCCGCGATTTGTTGCCCCAGCTTTGATCAAGCCCTTTGGCGATGCCCTGGGAGGATTATTGCGAGCGCTAGTGTTTGGAGCGCTGGCAGTACTGGTTATGTTATTCATGCCCCGCATCACGGCCAATGTTGGCGATGCTATTGTTGATAGCCCCTTTACAGCCGGCGCTATCGGCTTGCTTACATTAATTCTGTTCCCGTTTGTTGCGATAGTTTTGGCCATCACTATTATTCTTATCCCTCTCAGCGCTATAGCTGTCATCATTTTAGCTTTGGGCCTAATTCTCGGATGGATTGCGATAGGGCTGGAAATGGGTAACAGAATCGCCAGCCTCTTCAAAGGTGATTGGTCGCCTGCCGTCAGTGCGGGAATTGGAACCATGGCGCTTTCACTACTGGCAACCCTTTTTTCAGCCATTGACTGTGTCGGCTGGGTTGTTCCAACTATCGCAGTTCTCCTTGCAACTGGCGGCGTGGTTATGACCGCTTTCGGTTCCAGAGGTGGTCATAACCACCGATCAGGTCAAATGGCGGCAGAACATTTTCCCCCGGTTGTTGCGCCTATTCCGCCAGTTAACCCGACCATCAAGCCATCCGAACCAGTAGAAGCAACCGTTGAGAAGTCACGGGATGACGCACTTAATACCAATTTTGAAAAAGCTACAGCCGGATTTGCCGCCCCAAAAGAAGATTTCCCAACTATTGAAGAACCAGAGAAACCATCTAAAACCAAAGCTCGTAAAATTAAACCGACGGGTAATTCTCCGGAAAGCAATTAGTAGTCTAGTCCAGAACAAAGAAAGCAATTTGAATGAAAACAAAAATCCTGACAATTTTAGTAATTCTCACCATCACCTCGCTGGCGTGCAGTTTCACTATCCAAACACCGCAAATGAAAACCGGCCCTGAAACTACAACAACCATTGATGAGCTTTACCCCTCTGTGATTGATATTGCTCACCTAACGTTGGAGATGGGCGCCGGCACCTTGAACATAGGCGAAGGCGGCAAAAAACTGGTGGAAGGCAACATCACTACCAATGTCTTGGATTGGAAACCAGAAGTTACCCGGTCTGATAACAATATCTCCATCTCGCAGGGAAAACAAGCCAATAAAGTCAACATCCCTACTGGTGATTTGAGAAATAAATGGGACCTCCAATTGGGAACAGAGAAACCAATTTCGTTGGAGATCAACGCTGGCGCTTACAAAAGTGATGTGGTTTTTGGAAAGGTAGCGATTGCTGAATTAAAAATCAACGATGGCGCATCCCAGTCTAAAATAACTTTTGACGAAGTGAACCCGCAGACGATGAATAACTTTGCATACAAAACGGGCGCATCCCAGGTCAACCTGATAAACCTTGCAAATGCCAATTTTGAAGAAATGACTTTCGAAAGCGGCGCCGGATCATATACATTGGATTTCAATGGCGTTCTGCAGAGAGATGCAAAAGTAACCATCAAGAGCGGGCTTAGTAATATTAAAATCATTATGCCATCAGATACAGCCTGTACCATTTCCCTGACCGGCGGCGTAACCAATGTTTCACTAAAAGGCACCTGGACTGTCAATTCGAACCGGTACACGACCCAGGTTTCCAGCGGGCCTACGCTGAACATAAATATCGAAATGGGGGTCGGCAACCTTGAACTAATTAGTTTGGATGCTAACTCACTCTAAAAGAAATGACATTTTTATCGGATCGATTTTAATAAACCAAGCCGAAAGGGCGGGTTTACAACCCGCCCTTTCGGGTATGATATTCGTTAATTTTTTGATTCTCAACATCAGAGCAACTAGCCCGCCAGGCTGACACCGATCAAACTACCAATACCATAGGTTATGGCTGCCGCGACCAGTCCAAAAATAACCATTCGGAAACCCGAATACAAAACGGTTCGGCCGGTAAAAAGTGTAATTGCCGCCCCAATCCCAAATAAAGCCAGTCCGCTCAATCCGATGCTGGCAATTAAGGCCGTGTTTCCACTAAAAAAGATAAACGGCGCAACGGGAACAATAGCCCCTAACGAAAAAAGTATAAAAGATGTAATCGCAGCTTCCCACGCAGATCCACCCAGTTCGGCAGTATCAATATTCAATTCTTCTTTAGCCAGCGTTTCGATGGCCGTTTCATGGTTGGACATGATTTGATTTGCCAGGAGATGGGATTGTTCCACACTCAATCCACGTGATTGATAAATTAAGGCCAATTCTTCTGCCTCTTCTTCCGGAGCAGATTCAATCTCCTCGCGTTCAATCTTGATCTGGTTGGCATATAATTCCCGGGAACTCTGCACGGAAAGCCACTCTCCTAATGCCATCGAACTAGCGCCAGCCAGCAAACCAGCAAATCCGGTGATCAAGACAGACTGGTTGGACATCGCAGCGCCGACCACTCCCATCACCAGACTTAGATTGGATACCAATCCGTCGTTTGCGCCAAGAACCGCCGCCCTTAATGCATTCCCGCCGGCGGATTTGTGTCGCCCTTCTAACTGAGCAACATCATTGCCGCCCATGCCTACCCGGCTGATACCGGCAATGGAATTGATTACCCTGGAATGACTCTTTTCTTCCGCGCTCATCCCGCCAGCTTGGGGCAAACCTGCGTAGCCATCGGCTCCAGTCTGTTCCCCAGCCTGCAAACTCGGAAGAACCGCTTCCGGTCCAAACCTTTTCACCTGCCAGGCGAGAATTTTCGTCCGCAAACTGATTTTGAATTCTGGAACTATTCCACCTTCTTTTTTAATGATAGCAGCCCAATGGTTTGCATGTTTTGTCTCAACATTTGCCATTTTTTCATAAACTTCTGCCAAAGGGGAATCTCCATATTTAATGGCTATCTGCTTATAAAGATAGGAGGTGTTAAGTTCTTCGTCCCAGAACGCTAGGTATTTTTTGATTTCGTCTTTGGTCATACTACGCTCCTTGATAATCTACTGTGTATCATACTTCGATTTATTAAAAAGTGCAGGGAGTTTTTACTTGCAGAAGTCGAATTCCCCCGTTATCATTATAGGTATGAGCAATCAATCGGAAACGAAACATTATAAAACACCACCCCCATTGATCCGTGTAAGCGGTTCGCACAGAGAAATGGGGCGACAAATCGGGTCCCAAACTGAAGCCCAGGTGAAACACAGCCTGGAAAATGCCCGCGCATTAATGGCATCCGCTTATGAATCTTTGCAGCTTACCTGGAAAGGCGCAGAAATTCAAGCCCGGAAATACCTGCCATTTGCTCAGGAACGCTACCCGAATGTGGTTGAAGAACTTCAGGGGATTGCTGAAGGCGCGGATGTTTCATTTGACGACCTGGTGGTTTTGAATGCCATGGAAGCCGTCACCATGGATGCCCTTCACCTGACAAAATGCACCAGTGTGGGAATTAATGAACAAAGAACTGCTAATGGACACATTCTCCTCGGCCATAACGAAGATTGGGTTCCCGAAGATGAGCCGGATGTTTTTATCATCCATGCCACCCCGGATGCCGAACCTCCTTTTTTAGCCATGACATACGGCGGCTTATTACCAAATATTGGCTTCAATGCCGCCGGAATTGCACAATGTTGTGATTCGGTTTACCCATCTGACTACCGAATCGGGATCCCCCGCGTAATTCTCTCTCGTGCAGTTCTCGCTGCTAGAACTCCCGCTGAAGCCATCCGCCACATGCTAGCCCCACTGCGGGCTGCAGGGTATAACCATTTGTTGGCGCACGAAAGCGGAGAAATGTATAACGTCGAAGTCTCCGCCCGGCGCTTTGCCGTTTTATACGCAGAAAACGGAATGATTGCCCATACTAATCACTACTTGGATAGGGCAATGCAGGAAGTGGAAGACGAATCAGATGAATTAATCAGTACCCGCGTGCGCTACTTTCGGGCCCGGCGTCTTCTTGAACAGACCAATAAACATACCATTCAAACAATGCAATCCGTCTTGCGTGATCACGTGAATTACCCCGATTCAATTTGCAATCATGCGATTGATGACATTGACCCGCTCGACCGAGAAAAAACAATCACCAGCCTGGTGATGGATTTGACCGCCAGACAAATGCATGTTGCCTGGGGCAATCCCTGCGAAAATCAATATCACACCTATCAGATGGATACATAAATTCATAATCGCTTAATAGGCAGGAAACAGCCCATAATGCCTCAGGCTGTTCGTTTGCCCGGCGAAGAACATCAAAATTATCCATAGATAACGGAAATCGCTAATACCATTCTACTTTCAATATTACCAATGATCATAATCTCCGCTTAAGAGCACCTTTAACTTTATTATGGACAATCCCCTTAAGGATTAGGCAGAGAGCATGATATTGTCAAAGAAATATTACGTACAGCACATCTTAAGGTTTACCTTTCTTAATTCATGTTTTTAGTACTTCGTGTTCGTTTGTTTTGTTCTTAACCAGTTACTAAAAAGCTTACCTTACAAAATATACCACCGCCATACCCACCCCAAT
>JBAWYZ010000145.1:0-6166 GCA_037143255.1 Leptolinea sp.
CCCTTACTGGCAAAATAATCCTTCATCAGCATACCGGGTTCTGGCATCGGTTCGCCCAACAGGGCGGCGATGGCGTCAGGCTTCACCCCCCAATCCAGCAAGTTTTGGAAGGTGGTCTGGCCGGTGACGGTCATAGCGGCGGCTACATGCACCGTTGGGACAGGCGCAGCGGAATCTGCAGCCGGCTGAGCGGTTGCTGCATTTGCAGTGCCGCCATCCACCGGCGCTTGCAGGTCAGCCGTCAGTGTATGGCCGGGCAGGAATGCGGCCTGGTCGGGCGTCATGCTGCCTTTCGTCTTCAGTATTTCGGCAGCTTCCGGGAATAAGTAGGTATCTGCGTTGGCAGACAGATCATAAGGCAGTCCTTTGTAAAAGGCGGTAAATAACCGCACAGACCCGGTGCCCATCTCGACCGGTAAATCTGTGTACAGAGTTTCAAGCGATTTTACCGAAAAGGCAGCTGTGTTGCCACCGGCCGGCACCCGGAAGGCAATCCGCAGGTCCTCCAGTGGGATGCCGAATGAGTCTTTGATAGACTCAAATGTGTACGAACCGCGGATATCGGCCGGGTTGAATTCACCGGCGGCTTCGCCTTCAGAATATTTGGCAGGTATCTTGGTCGATTCGGTCTGCCACCAGTTCATGGCAGTGGTAAATCCGATGCCGCCAAACATCAGAACGAAAATGGCAACAGCCAATGGGAAGGAGGTTAGTTTCATCTTATTTTGCTCCAGCAGGTTGAATTTCGGGAGATTTTGATTTGGGAGATATTAAGCCAGTAGAAAATTCTACTGTAGCAGCCACCGGGCAGCGGGCTTCGGATGTACATTCCAGACAGGAGATGCACTGGTGATCTCGCACTGTTGTTTTTTCGCTAACGATGATATTCATCGGGCAGGTGATGTCGCAGGCGAGGTCTAATTTACAGGTACCGGCTTCCCGCCGGATGCTGAAAATACGGAACAGGTTGGAGATGCCCAGCACAGCGCCATACGGGCAGGCGTATTTACACCACGGTCGTTCCACAAATAGCGAGGCTAGCAGTGTGACGCCGAGAATGATCAATCCATTTACTGCCACTTCGCTGGTCCAAAAGTTGAACAATGCGAAATAGGGGTCAATGTTTACAAAGAGCAGCGTGCCGCTTATCGCGGTCATGTAAACCACCCAACCGAGGAGAATGTAGCGCAAATAGCGCAGGGCAGAATCCAATTTAGCAGGGATAAAATGGTTATAGCGTTTCTTTTTGAAAAATTTCCGGCCCAGGGTAGCAACCCATTCTTGCACGGTACCCAGCGGGCATACCCATCCGCAAAAGACAGGGCCGAACAGCAGAGCCATCAAGAAACCGATGATCATGAGGATAAAAGCTGCTTCATGAATATGTTGAACAAAGGTCCCGACAGTAGCGAATTGATAAATACTTACAACTCCACCGAATGGACAGACAGCGTGCAGCGAAGCGCTGGCCAGAAATGGAATTCCCTGCCCCGTTGCTACCAGTGTATGGTTGATGGAGATCAGCGCGATAAGGCAAAAAAAGAACCCCTGAACGATCCGGCGTATCCAGATTTTGTTGCGAAAAAAGCGATTATTCGAAAGCAGAGACATCGAATGGTTTTCCTTTTCATTGACGAGATATTTATTATTATAATAATAGCAAAAAGATGTGTGGATTATGTGAAGATCAGCTAGAGAAAATGTGAATTTATCAGACTCTCAACAAAATTGTAAACTGCGCCCACTATCATTTTAAGGAAATAAAAGCTAAAATGAACCTATGAGTGAAGCGCTGACTTACCACACATCCCCTGGCAGACCGGGTAAGCTGGGAATTTCCTGCACAAAGCCACTTTCCACGCAGCATGATCTTAGTCTAGCTTATACGCCGGGCGTGGCCGAACCGGTGCTGGAAATTGCCCGCGATCCGGCGCTTGCTTACGAGTACACCAATCGTGGCAACCTGGTAGCGGTGATCAGTAATGGGACGGCCATCCTTGGTTTGGGAAATCTGGGGGCATTGGCCAGCAAGCCGGTGATGGAAGGCAAAGCCGTCCTCTTCAAGAAATTTGCGGGGGTGGATGCGATAGACATTGAAATCGATTCAAAAGACCCGGAAGAAATAATTCGCATAGTCACTTGCATATCTCCAAGTTTTGGTGGCATCAATCTTGAGGATATCAAAGCGCCGGAATGTTTTCAAATTGAACGGGCGCTCATCGAAGCGCTCGATATCCCTGTTTTTCACGATGACCAGCACGGCACGGCAGTAATCGTCTGTGCGGGGCTGACGAATGCTTTGGACCTGGCCGGAAAACGAGTGAATGAAATCAAAGTGGTGTTCAGCGGGGCAGGGGCGGCGGCGGTAGCAACGGCAAATCTACTGGTTGAGTTTGGCATTCCGCTTGCCAATATCTGGATGACGGATATCCACGGGCTGCTGTATCACGGACGGCCACAGGGTATGTTCGCCGAACAGGCAGCTTATGCCCAGGGCGAAAGCCCGGCTGCGTTGGCCGAAATAATGGCCGGTGCAGATGTGTTCATCGGCCTCTCGGCTGCCAACCTGGTGAATGCCGCCATGCTGAAGAGCATGCGTGCCAACCCTATTGTGTTTGCTATGGCCAACCCGGTTCCTGAAATAAGTTGGGAAGAAGCCCGCGCCGCCAGAACGGATGTTTTGCTGGCAAATGGCCGTTCCGATAGCCCCAACCAGGTGAACAACCTGCTGGCATTTCCTTATATCTTCCGGGCAGCGTTAGATTGCCGGACTCGGCGCATCAACACAGCTATGAAACTGGCAGCTGCCCGCGCACTGGCAGAATTAGCCCATCAACCAGTGCCGCAGGATGTGTTGGCGGCATACAATTTGCAACATCTGGAATACGGCCGCGATTGGTTTATCCCCAAGCCATTGGACAAGCGGCTATACACCTGCCTGCCGCCGGTTATTGTACAAGCAGCAGTCATCAGCGGGGAAGCCCGATTAAACCTGGACGAAACGGCATATCGGCAGCGGTTGCAATCCGAATTGCCAGCCTTGTAATTTTCTATCTAACAATTGGACAATCAAATGGCACGTTTGGATGACGCTGAAGCTAAAATGCAATTACCAGAAGCCTGGGGAGCAAAAATGGCCTGCCCTGTTTGCGGATCGCGTCCGTTGGGGGTATTTCATCCTACCGGCCAGGCAGATCGCTTCGTATGTCAGTCGTGCGAAACATCTTTTGAACTCGAGAATAACGGAACCCGGGTACGGTTTGTTACGCTGCCGAGGGGAATTGCTCCCTGGTTGCGATCTCAATGGGTGGCGCTTGAAGAAGCCCTTGCGGCATTTACCGCCCATCAAAATGAGACTTTCATAATTCCGCCTTCTGTTTACCATTCCGCAACTCCGGTAGAAGCTGGTGGGCCGAAATCGGTCGAAAAGCCGGCACCTGAATTGATGGAGGGTAAACAACCTGAAACTGAAACACCGGCGCCAGAACAGCCTGCCCGGGTTGAGCCGAAAGTCCCAGCTTTTATGGCAGATTTTCTTTCTGATAAGCCAGCAGCCAGCGAGGGGATAGCATCCCCATCGACCCCGTCCCCATTCTATGAACATGATATCGATATTCCAGGAATTTACATTGACCGTAGGAAACCTGAGAACCCAGAAAATGTAGGCGAATCTTGGAAAGAAAAAGAAGATCGGCGGGTGAAAAATTCGCAAATAAACCCTCCGGTGCAGGAACCAGTGGAAGAAATTCGATTAGAAGAGAAGAAGCCGGTTAATCTTGATTTGGAAGCCCGGTTACAAGGAACTTTCAACTCTCCTGCAAATACCGACCCGCAGATTACTCTTCCTTTACCAGTTTCTTCCAATAGATGGGTTCCAGAATTTCCAGACCTGAAAAATCTGCCGCCAGTCAATAAAGTGGAAGATACCCCGCCAGTACCCATCTCTTTTGCACAGCAGGCATCCCTTAATGCTGTACCCGAAGAGGATCTGGGCGTTTTGCGCGGCCAGATTATTGGTGCAGGAAGTGCGCCGACCTTGCCTGAACGGATGCAGGCGGCTTCTAAACGGGCATTGGAGTTGGAGCGGCTGGGCAATACGGACAACGAGGTCCGTTCAATACTTGAGCGCTCCTCCGGTCTTACTCCTGAACAGGTAGGAGATGTGTTGAAGGAGTTGGTAAAACCGGGCGAGCGTAATCGCAGCGGACGTTTACTGATAATATTTTCCATCCTGGCAATTATTATCTTCTCTCTTTTAGCCTGGTGGTTTTGGTCAAACTGGGGAGGCGGAGCGGTTGATCAGCAGCCCGGTGCAGCCGAAACCGAGACAACCAGTAGTCTTCCCGGCCAGATTATTGATCCCAAAAGTTTGCCTCCGGCCTTGCAGACGCTTATTCCTAACGGGGTACGTATTTTTAATGATCCTGTTGTCGTTGAAAATACCACCGCAGATATTCTTCCACCTGCACCTTGCCCGAAAAGTAAAATGGAAGCCGCCGCAACGTTTGGTGGGCCGGCGAATGACTGGAACGCTGAAAAACAAAACCTGGGTTGGATGATGCTTTCCCAACAGCAGAGTCTGGAAAATAAAGTACCGGCCAACATGACCGCCAGTTATCTGACGGTGGAAGCAGACGGACCAAGAATGCTACCGGCTACCGGCCCGGCATTCGTGCGCAATGCCTACATGGTCTCCATTTCTTGCGAGTAAATTATTATTCTCTCTTTATTTGAGAAATGATCCAGTGATTGCTCAAACTTTGGCAAGGTTGGATTCTGAATCCCGGCTTAAATTCATGTAGCAACCTTATTATTCCATTAATATATGATGCCCTTTAATCGAGGGAAGAACCTCTGGGCGAGCCGGTTTTTTGGCTTAATCACTCGAATTTAAGATTATGCCTTCATTAGCGATTTCATTGGACTGAATGTAACGTAGCGGCATGGCATAACTGGACCAACCGCCCGCATCCATCAGACGTTCCAGCGGAGTATGAGCACGTGAAGCCAGGGTTGCCCAGGTATGCCGGCAGTCATGCGGAGAGAGATCCATTACGCCGATTTGCTTGCCCAGCAGGCGCACACGGTTGAAAATTGCACGGATGCTTAGCGAACCTTTCAAGGCGCCGCTTTTTGCACTTCCGGCCAGCAGGGCAGGGGAGGGGTTGCGTATAGCAGAATAATCTATTGAAAAATATCGCGTGGCGGCAGCGAGTGTATCTGCACTTAGGCGGTGAATCTGGCGTTTGTCTACCTTTGGACGGTAGACAGAGAAAATACCGGTTTGTAAATCGATATCCGTGGCGTGCAGACCGGCAACTTCACCAATCCGCAAACCGTGATCTAGCAGCAAACACAACAGCAAATAATCACGCCGACCTTGCGGCGTATCTGGCTGCTGCTTTAGCATTGCCACTTGCACGGACGTTAACAGCAGCGGTTCGGCCTTTTTAGCGCCTATTCGGGTGGGAATGCCTTCTTTAAGGCGCTGTTCATCTATGCGCTGGCGGTCGCGGCGCCGACTGCGGGAGCGCACAGTCTCAATCAATTGGCTTTCGGTCGGATCAAGCACACCGGCTTTAATCGCCAGCCTGGCATACGTTTTTATGGTGGAAAGGTTGACATTTGCGCTGCCAACTGAATAACCTTGCAGCAGCAGCCATTTGTAGAAACCGTCCACCAGCCCCCAGGTGATGCCGTGCCAGGCAGCCGGGTCATCATGCAGGTGGTTGGGGCGCAGACCTTTTTCGCCGAGATATTCAGCGAAAAGTTCCAACGCGGCGCGGTGGCGGCGCAGGGTATTGACTGCCAGCGTCATGCGATAGTCGAAGAAAACGCCGGCAGCGGCAGCCAAATTAGCGGCCTTGCCAACGGAATCGCGTAGGTCGAGTCCGGGCAGCAACACTGGTTTTGCGAGAGAGGTCATCTTATATCTGTTGCAATGATTATACCTATTATAGTGCCGTTTTGTATAATAAATCGGTACTATAAAGATTGCATTTTCTAAATGATACGCATTCTCCCGCTCAGTCCATATCTCACCATTGTGTAGGGGAGGACGGACGCGTGCACTGGATGTATTATTCCATGTGTCCGCCCTACTTTGGTTGCAAGGTTTCGCACCTTCATCTAACTTGTTCTCGTTTTCGGGCAAGCCGTAATTCTG
>JBAWYZ010000146.1:0-6158 GCA_037143255.1 Leptolinea sp.
GGCCTCAGTTGAATTCAAACTTGGTAATACCAACTGATCGATAGAACGGTAAAAGGCTGCCATTTGCAGCGGGTTAAGTTCACCTACAAATCGCCAGACACCTTGATCTTCAAATTCTTTGATCGTTTGAGTCAAACGGGAAGAATAAGCTTCTTCACCCACTATTCCTTGATGCGGCCCGGCAAACAATACTCGAGCGGAAGGATAAGCTTTCAAAACAGCCGGAAGCGCATCCAACAGTACTTCAACCCCTTTTTCAGAAGCAAAACGCGCTGCCATTCCGATCACCGGGGATCTCTTTTGCGGATTATGAATTTGATTGAATTCAGCTACCTTTTTATCTGTTGTCTCAGGTAGCTCGACTGGTGGAGAGATGATCTTTACTTTGCTTAAATACTTTGCCAGAAGCGGCGAATTTTCTGCATAATCTTCCGTATAAGTCACAATACGGTGGGTTGCTTTTACAGTCAGGTGATTCATCAAATTGATAGCCTGATTTGCTGACCATGCCAATAGTCCAGGGGGCATTTTCAGATCGCAATGGTAGGTAACCACTGTTGGTTTGTGAAGCAGCCGCCCGCGTAGAGCAATGCCCGCAGCATCAAACTGGGGCAAATGTAACTGAATTGCATCATTCTCGGTCACCAGCTTATTAGCCACCAGTCCAAAAGTAGGCATGATGACCCCTTTACTGATGCGGGTCAAGACCGGCACGCGAATAATTTTTACTCCGTCGCATACCTCTTCATAGGCAAGTTCTTTACGGAAATGTGCAGTTAAAACCGTTACCTGATGTCCCCGTCTGGCGAACGCTTTGGCTATCCGTTCGGCATAGATGGTCAATCCGCTAATGTGTGGGCGGTAGTATGTTAGAGCGATGAGTATGCGCATGGACTGGGTTGTCTATTGAAAGAGTTGAATATTTGCTTTTACCCAATCATGTAATTTCTGAATCCCCTCTTCAACTCCAATTCTAGGAGTCCAGCCGAGTTCTTTCTGGGCTTTGCGGATGTCAGACACATAGATACGTTGATCTCCCGGACGCCAGTCCGACCGTTCAACATGGAGCGGATGGCCGATTCGTTTTTCCAGGATAGGCTCAAATTCCGACCATACTGAAAGGACATTCTCCGCCCCCCCACCCAGATTATAAACATTTCCTGCAGTAGTTTTAATATTGGTAACGGCCAAATCATAGGCATTCAAAAGATCATCCACAAACAAAAGATCGCGCACTTGTTTTCCGTCCCCGTAAATGGTCATCTTACGGCCGGCTGTTGCAGCAATGACAAACCAGGCTACCCAGCCCTGATCTTCCACGCCAAACTGGCGGGTTCCATAAATGCAGCTCTGGCGGAAAACCACGCTTTTCAGGTTGTAGATGCGCGCATAGTCTCGCACATATTGATCACCGCAGCCTTTTGAACAACCATACGGAGAATGAAAATCCAATGGCATGGCTTCAGAAACGCCATTGGGGAAATCTTCATATTCATATCGAGTGGCGGTTTCTCGCACGCGTACTTCTTCCATACCGCCATAAACTTTATTTGTAGAAGCATACAAAAAAACCGGTTTCTTTTTAGAATTGCGGGCTGCCTCAAGCACATTAAACGTGCCGAGTGCATTGACTTCAAAATCATCCCGCGGATGGGTAACCGAAGTAGTGACAGCAACCTGCGCTGCAAGATGTACAATCACATCCGCCTCGAGGGCTGCTTCGCTGATCTTGTTCACATCACGAATATCTTCAATAATCAGTTGGAAAGCATCGCGTCCGTATAATTCCCGCAGCCATTCTATGTTCTTGCGAGAGCCGTTCCGAGACAGATTATCGTAGACAATAACTTTATCTCCACGCTGTAACAATCGGGAGACATAATTGGATCCGATGAAACCTGCACCACCTGTAATCAAATACGTTTTAGTCATAATTTTCTCCGAGGTGTAGTTCAACCCTCATCGGAAGGGAAAGTTATCAATTCCTTTTGGGATTGCGCCGCTTTAAAAACCGAACCCAGTGAACGACCTTCCTTCATCAAACCAATCATACCAAGAATTCCAGTCACTACGAATTGCATAATATGCATCACAACAGCATAGGCTAACCCAATGGAAGCATCAACTCCCAAAAGGGAAAGCGCGGCAACCATGGATGCTTCAAATACTCCCAAAGCAGCCGGCGCAGAGGGGATGGCTATCCCCATGGCCAATACCGAATCAATCAAAACACCCCACCACAGCGGCGCCTGCGGGATAATCGACCATATTACAATGTAGTAATTCAATACACCAATTAACCATGACACAGCAATCCAAAAGACAGCGCCCAGAAACATCTGCGGATTGGTTAATGCGCCCAGTCCTTCCAGCATATTGTCCAAATAAGGGAGAAAATAACGTTTCACCAGCGAGAAACGCCCTAAAACCCTGGAAACCCAGGCATGTACCGCTGCAGTATTCCGGGCAATCAGAAAAAGGATGGACAGACCAAAAATCACCAACACCAGGGTAATGACGGCCACCGGTTTTGCCCAATCCAAACCTAATGCCAGTGGAAGGGAGCTGAGCAGCAATAAAGCGGCAAAGGCCAGGTCGAATGCGCGCTCGATTATTATGGTTGAAAGAACGTGAAATGTTCCCAACTCGGTAGATTGCCCAAGAATAACCGCCCGTCCAATTTCACCCGCGCGCAGGGGAAAAAGGTTGTTGAGCAAATAACCAGCATTGATACCGAAAAAGGTTTGAGAAACAGTTGCTTTTCGGTCTAATAAAATCCGCCATGCAATCGCGCGCGAAATACAAAACAAAACCGTCATCCCGGCTGCAACACCGACTATCCATGGATTAATCTTCGTAAAGGCCGACTGAATATCTTGCCAATTTGCCAGCCGAAATACCAGAAACAAGGCAACCAGGCTAATGATCGCCCCGAGAAGCCAGCGGCTCACACTTTTCCAAATGCTAGATTTTGGCTGGGTCACTCTTCCTCCAACTGCAAAACAGCCATGAATGCAGCCTGAGGGATTTCAACATTTCCAACCTTCTTCATGCGTTTCTTGCCCTTTTTTTGTTTTTCCAACAGTTTCTTCTTGCGGGTGATATCACCGCCATAGCACTTGGCCAGCACATCTTTTCGCACAGCTTTGATATTTGCTCGCGAAATAACCCGACCGGCAGATGCAGCCTGAATAGGAACATCAAACTGCTGTCGGGGAATGATCTCTTTCAACTTGGT
The DNA here is from genome assembly GCA_037143255.1 of Leptolinea sp. GTDB lineage: Bacteria > Chloroflexota > Anaerolineae > Anaerolineales > Anaerolineaceae > Leptolinea. Next base: position 3,239 of record JBAWYZ010000146.1, read on the forward strand.
TACCAGACTCTGACCGCGGTGGTAGGCCTCATCTTTGTGAACAATCGAAGCCAGCGCATCTACTGGTTCCATATTTACCAGCACATCCAGTTTCACCAGGCTGCCGGGACGGTAATCTCCAAACTGATAATCCATCGAAGCATATCCGCGTGTTCGCGATTTCAGGTTGTCAAAGAAATTGACTATCATCTCAGAAAGTGGAATTTCAAACTTCAGTTGAACTCTATTAGGGGCTGGATAATCCTGTTCTTTAAAAATACCGCGTCGCTTGGTAACCAGCTCCATAATAGGACCGTAATAATCCGTCGGGCTGAAAATCTCCAAATTCATCCATGGTTCCAGGATTTCTTCAATCAGACCTTCCTCTGGTAATTGAACAGGTGAATCAATAACCAGAACTGTGCCATCCCGAAGATTAACTTGATATTCGACTGAAGGGGCTGTCACGATGATATCCAGATCATATTCGCGTTCAAGCCGCTCCTGGATAATCTCCATATGAAACAAACCCAGAAAACCGCAGCGAAACCCGAAATTCAATGCCTGGCTAGTTTCCGGTTCATAGATCAGCGAAGCATCATTAAGTTGGAGTTTTTCCAACGCATCTTTTAATTCTGGGTAATCTTCGCCCTCAACTGGATAAATACCGGCAAAGACCATTGGTTTGGGATGGCGGTATCCAGGAAGAGCTGATTCAGCAGGACTGGCCATAAGGGTGATCGTATCACCCACCCGGCATTCCGAAACAGATTTTAGCCCAGTGGCTACGTAACCTACATCTCCGGCTTCCAGAAATTCGATTGGCTTCATGCTCGGCACAAAAATGCCGATTTCAACCGGTTTCAAGTTAGACTTGCTAGCCATGAGGTGCAGTTCATCCCGGGCGTTGATTTTCCCTTCAAACACCCGTACATAGGCTATTACGCCTTTGTAACTGTCGTAATGAGAATCAAAAATTAGCGCCCGAATTGGAGCATCCGGGTTGCCTTTTGGCGAAGGTATCTGCCGAACAATTATTTCAAGGACCTGATCTACATTCGTCCCATCTTTTGCAGAAATTCTGGGAATACTTTCCGGAGGAATACCTAACAAATTGCTGATATCCTGAGCGATTTCATCAGCCCGTGCGGAAGGCAAATCGATTTTATTTATGACTGGAATAATTACGAGATTCGATTCCAACGCCAGGTATAGGTTTGCAAGGGTCTGTGCTTCAATCCCTTGAGAAGCATCAACCACCAGCACTGCACCTTCACAGGCTTCCAATGCTCGACTGACTTCATAATTAAAATCCACATGCCCCGGCGTGTCGATTAAATTCAATTCGTAGGTAATTCCATCAGCAGCCGCATACATCATTCGAACCGCTGAAGCCTTGATGGTGACCCCTTTTTCGCGCTCCAGATCCATGCTGTCCAAAACTTGGGCAGTCATATCTCGGTCAGAAATTGTGCCTGTTAATTGCAGCAACCGGTCGGCTAAAGTTGATTTTCCGTGGTCAATATGGGCAATAATACAAAAATTTCGGATAAGTTCTTTCATAATCGCCGTTAGTATACCCTGAAAATCGACTGGTAAATTTGTTGAGAAAAACTTTAGGGTAGTTCAATCATAACAGCTCAGCTTGGATTTTTATCATAAGCGAAAAGGATCACAAAAGACATAAAAATGGTAGAAAGAAATGCGATTCTTGGTTTTTATCCCTTCCTTTTTCGTGTTTTTTGTGTATTTCAGAATGATTAAATTTTAGCTTGAGTGATTACAGAAATTCAAAATTAACCCCTGGCTCAGGTGATCTGCTGAGCCAGGGGTTGGATTATCAATTTTGATCCAAATTTACTACACGGAAGAAGTCCCTTCATACCCGTGCAATTCACTGACGCGTTTAAAATGATAACCATAAACCGTGAAAGTTATTGCAAGAGGGAACTTTTTGGGTTCATGAATCAGAGTCCATAAGAACAAGTCCCAGTAATGCCAGCGGTCTGAACCGAGGACGCCAATCTTCCAAATCGTTCGGAATAAAGCCAGAAATTCCTGCGTTTCCATATGCACCGGCGAATTTACAGGATGGTATTCTTTAAGAAAATTCTTAACCCTCTCATAATACCCTTCTGCTGAATAAATGGCTCCCAGGATTTTTTGATACCCTTTTTTCAAATCCGCAATATCCATCTTGGGAATGATATTCGTTGACCCATCAGAATTATCGCCAGACATTTCGTGATTCAGCCGTCCTTCGGCTTTCATCCGGCTATACAGGGGTGTTCCAAAAGGCGCTTGCAGCAATCCAACCATAGCAGTAACAATTCCGCTGGTTTGGATAAATTCGATTTGCCGTTGGAAAATGCTCGGGGTATCAGAATCAAACCCGACAATAAATCCGCCCATCACTTGCAGTCCATTGTTCTGTAATCGTTTAACGCTTTCAATCAGATTTCGGCCTTTGTTTTGACTTTTGTGACACTCTGTCAATCCGGCTTCGTCTGGTGTTTCAATACCGACAAACACAGAAACAAACCCTGCAGCGGCCATTAATTTCATTAATTCCGGATCGTCCGCCAGATTAATGGAAGCTTCTGTGATGTAATGTGTTCCAACTTTACCTTTCCGCCATTCTATTAATGCCGGTAGGATTTCTTCCTTTAACACTTTCTTGTTCCCAATAAAATTGTCATCTACAAAGAAGATATTCCGCCGCCACCCCAAATTGTAAATTTTATCCAGTTCAGCCAAAATCTGTGCTGTACTTTTCAAACGCGGCCGATGCCCAAGCATGGCAGTGATATTACAAAAATCGCACCCGAACGGACAACCGCGTGAAAATTGAATACACATTGAATCATACCGGCTCATATCCACCAACTCCCACATAGGAACCGGCGTCTGGCTCATATCGGCATATTCCTCGGTAGAGTAA
>JBAWYZ010000147.1:0-6155 GCA_037143255.1 Leptolinea sp.
GAGACTGGAATATGATCAGTGTTTGAGTTCGAGTGTTAAAACCCTTGATCGATTTACCTTTGTACAACTATTTTTGCGGGAAAGCAATCAATCCGCCAATTCGTGAAGAGCGAAAAAGGCATCATTATGGATATCCAACCGGTTCAAAGATTCAGTAGCAAGGTGTGTATATTTTGCGGCATCACCGCCCAATTTGCAACGCCCGGTTGAGCACTTCAGAGTGGGTGGCGGTCATGCTCATCGGGAATGTGCCGATCACCAGACTTTGCCAGGTCTTCGGCAAAAGCGAACGAAAATGCGCCACATTATCGTCCGTTCCGCAAATGAGAATGCGCCGGACGTGTTTTTCTTCAAAGAAATGGGCGGAAAAAGTTGCTATTTCTTTCATATTTCTTTCGACAACTTCGTCTTCATAATGGGCTTGGCCTGCCATTCCGCCGCGTTGATGGTTTTTGGTAGAGGCGCCACCATTTTTGGTATGTTTAACGAGGGTTTCCAGCACCCCTTCCTGTTCTACTAGCTCGCCTAAATGAAAGTGAAAGAATCTGGCTCCCTGGCGGTCAACAAGAATGACACCGTACCCGCCGTAAATATCAAATATATCGGCCAGTGGCTTAATACTAAACCGGTTGCCGGTAAAAACCAGATCTCTAATGGGAACCCCTAGCGAAATTGTCCGGAATATTCCTTCGGCCTTGCAGGAGAATACAGCTATTCCCCGACCTGCCCACAGGTGATTTGTATCAAAATAATCCAAAACGGCAGCAACATCCTGCTCTGCATTAATTTCTTTTAATAACGCTCGAAGTCGCAACTTAATAGCGTCCGCATTTCCCAGCGCTGGATCGGTGTTCAGGTACACGGTCAGCGCGGGTGATTTGGTGGTAATTCCTGCCAATTCCTTCAACTGAATTTCCGTAAACATGTCAGCCTTCCTTGAATAATGATGAGGTTGTGGCGGGTGCGACGTGCACTCAGCTATTAGGGACGTTTGCCCAAAGTTAAGGTGAAATCCTTCTCCTGGTTTTCTCGAATAACCCGCAATACAACTGCATCTCCCGGGTTTTTATTGGTCATCAGATAACTCATTAAATCGCCGAAAACACGAACTGGTCGGCCATCCACCGCTACTACAAGATCCCCGCCGCTCAGCAATCCACGAATACGAGTTACTTTATGACCGCCAACCAAACCGGCTTGATCTGCCGGTCCGCTTGAAATCACGGTCACCAAATAGGCGCCGAAGGTGTTAGTTAATCCCAATTCTTCGCGTTCCAGTAAACTCAGGTCGCCACCCGGTGGGGTTGAAATTCCTAGGTAAGGATAATCATATTTTCCATCTCGAATTAAAACCGGGATCACCCGTTTAATAATGTTGACCGAAACGGCAAACCCAATTCCGCTGTTTATTGGATCGCCGGTAGAATTCGTCCCCAGCGTACGAATGGCGCGATTCAGCCCGATCACCTCACCGTTCAGATTAAGCAATGGCCCGCCGGAATTACCCGGATTAATGGATGCATCCGTCTGAATCATATCGCCGGTAGAATAATACCCACCTTCTTCTGACTGCCGCAATGAATCCATGGTGCGACCTTTGGCAGAAACAATTCCCATGGTCATGGTACTGTTCAATCCAAAAGGATTGCCAATCGCGACCACCGTCTGTCCCACTTTGACAGCGTCCGAATCGCCCAACGGCAAGGGACGCAATTGATCCGCTGGAGCATCCACTTTGATAACCGCCAAATCGGAATCAAGATCGGTGGCGGCGATTTTCCCGCGGGTCTTATAGCCGTTCGGGAAATCCACTTCCAGGTCTGTGGCGCCTTCCACAACGTGAAAATTGGTAACCACATAACCATCGGCGCTGTACACAAAGCCAGAACCCAGTCCACTGCCCTTTTCGCCAATCTGTTGGATCAACACTACCCCTGGGCTGACGGTTTCATATAGTCTCACCAATAAATCCTGGTCTGGCGCCAGGTTAGGATTGGTGCCTGAAATGGAAACAGGTACAGGCGGCGCGACCTGGATAACGGGAGCTGATTGGGGTGTGGTTCCATTGGATACCGGAACCCCGGCAGAAAACTGGCAGGCGGCGGCACCGATTGCCAAAACAGAGATAATAATGAGAATTCTTCGCTTTAACATGCTGTATTCCTGAATACCAATATTATTATTTTTCGCAACTGTTCAGGTTCAAATTATTTAACCACAAAATACTCTGAAAATGGATACAAGCGCTCTGAGCAATTACTATTTTTCTTTACTTAGTTGTTCAAACAATTCGCGCTGCCGGCTATTCAAACTCCTGGGAATTTCTAACTTTATCTTTTCAAAAAGATCGCCAAAACTCTGGGGGTTGCGTAAATGCGGCATACCCCGCCCGGCCAGCCGAAAAGTCTGCCCGGGTTGGGTGCCGGCGGGAATTTTTAGCATCACATTGCCGGAAAGTGTAGGCACGCTGACCTGTCCACCCAGCACGGCTGTGAACAAATCAATTTTGACTTCTGCATGCAAATCTTCGCCCTTGCGTTCATATCGAGGATCCGGAAGGAGATCGATAACCAAAAAGATGTCCTGCTTTAATCCGTTTTGGTTACTTGCTCCCCCGCCGGCGACTCTTACTTTTGTTCCAGTATTAGCTCCTGGCGGAAGCTTAACTTCCAGGCGATGACCATCTACTTGCAATATCCGCTGCGTTCCCCGGAAAGCTTCATCCAAAGTGATGTTAACTTTTTGCTCCAGCGCACGGGCTGGTTGCCCAGCTTCCGGACGCAAGCGGGTTGTCTGGGCTGTACTTCGACTGGAATTCCGGGCAGCACTGCTGGCCGCCCCGCCAAAAACGGCGTTGAAAAATTCAGAGAAACCGCCGCCGAACAAATCTTCGAATCCGTTGGTTTCCACCCGATAGGAGGCGCCACCGCGTCCACCAGCCTGTTGTTGCGTCTGACTATTCATCCAATCAGTCCAGTTAAATCCACCCTGAGCGCCACCCCGTTGCCAGGACGAATAGGATTCGCCTAACTGGTCATAGCGGCTGCGCTTTTCCGGATCGCTTAGAACTTCATTGGCTTCATTGATCTCTTTGAATTTATCTTCCGACTGCTTATTCCCTTGATTACGGTCAGGGTGATATTTCATCGCAAGTTTTCTATAAGCCTTTTTGATTTCTCCAGCATCCGCAGATCGCTCTACCCCTAATATCTTATAATAATCTTTGTAGTCCATGTTTTTATTGTATTCAATCCATCCATATAAAGTCAAGTGAAGCCGACAATGTCTTATGCAAAGTTAATGTTAGCGCAATTATACAGGATTTTTCAGATGATTTTTCTCAAATGTGCTATGATAAAAGCATGTAACTGGGATTTCCCAGAGGATATGTGTTGACATCTCTTCCCACTTGTTTAGGAAGCAAGGTTAGGTCGTAAAACAGAAATGACACCTTCTTTTCGAGATCCAATATTAATCCTTACGGCAGATCAGCAAGTAAATTCACTGCTGGAAAAATTATTGCAACCGGATGGTTATTCCACCCGGGTAATTTCAAATTTGGTGGAAGCTCGAAAAATTCTAACAGAAGGATTCCCGCGGCTTGTGATTCTGGGCGAAAAACTTTCAGGCGGAAGTGGTCTGGATTTCGCTCATGAAATCTCCGGCAAAGCCCCTTCCACTGCCGTTCTATTATTTGTTTATCAAGAAACCGCGTCTGTTTTAAAGCAGGCGATTCAGGCTGGCGTAATCGATACATTTTGTTTGCCTATGAATGGTGAAGATTTACTGAAACTAATCCAAACCGGGCTGGGCATTGCAGATCAAAGACGCGGCTGGATGCAGCAGGAAGCGCGCCTGGCGACTGCCAGTTTACGCAGCCAGATGACGGAACTGGAAACCCTCAACCAATTAAGCCGGGCGATTACCAGCCAATTAGACCTGGATAGCGTGCTTTCGACGATTATGGACTCGGCTGTTTCGCTCACCGGGGCGGAAGAAAGCAGCCTGTTACTGGTTGATGAGAGCACCGGTGAATTATATATGCGGGCTTCCCGTAATTTTGATCAGGAAACTCCAGAAAAATTCCGACTGGGTATTGATGACACCCTGGCCGGCACAGTAGTACGCACAGGCAAACCAGTTTTATTAGATGAAGAAAGTTTGAAGAAGATCAAAACAGATTACCTGGTGTACTCCCTGGTGTATGTGCCGTTAAAGTCGCACGACAAGGTGGTAGGCGTTCTGGGGGTTGATAATCGTAAAAAGAAAGCGGCTTTTACCGATTACCATGTGCGGTTGCTTTCATCTGTGGCTGATTTTGCGGGAATTGCGATTGAAAATGCCCGTCTATTCAGCGGCGCCAGTGATGAACTGAACCGACTGGAAACCATTCTGGCCAAAGTCCAGGACGGGGTCATTATTTTGGATACCGAAAACAAGATCGTGTTTGTGAATCAAGGCGCCCGCGAAGCATTATCTTTGGATGGAAGCGACCTGACTGCAAAGTCGGCGATTCCTTCTCTGCAAAACAGCCAGATTATCGATTTGCTGCAGCGTAACGGCAGCCGAGCGGAAATCAACCTGGATGAAGGGCGCGTGATGGATGCCCAGGTTTCACCGATTGCCAATGTGGGAACCGTTATCACATTGCATGACATCAGTATGTTTAAGGAACTGGACCGCGCCAAGAGCGATTTTGTTAATACCGTCTCACACGACCTGCGCACCCCGCTGACCACCATTCTGGGTTATGTCGAGCTGGTGGAGCGCGTCGGCCCGGTGAGCGATTTACAACGCGAATACATTCGGCATGTGCAAATGAGTGTTCACAGCATCACCAACCTGGTGAACGATCTATTGAACCTGGGACGGATTGAAGCCGGCTTCGACAAGCATAAAGAAATCGTCCATTTAGATGAATTGATCAGCGCGTCATGCGAGTCATTAAAGGATCAACTTGCATATAAAGGCCATCGATTATCAGTTGAAGTTCCCTCTAGTTTGCCGGCCGTTTGGGGCAACCCATTGCTTCTAGCACAGGTGGTGGATAACCTGCTGGAGAATAGCATAAAATATACACCGCCCGGCGGCCAGATTTTTATTAAAGCAGAAGTTGACAGCGACCAGTTGATTTTACAATTCAAGGATACCGGCGTAGGCATTCCCCCCATGGATTTACCGTTTATTTTTGACAAGTTCTTCCGCGCCAGCAACGCCGCCGGTGAAGCCTCCGGTACCGGGTTGGGACTGGCAATTGTAAAAACGATTGTTGAGAACCATTACGGGCGCATCTGGGTAGATTCGGTACTGAGCCAGGGATCTACGTTTAATGTAGTATTGCCACAGTATCAAGACCAGGCGAAATAGCATAACTGAGGCTCCCTTCGATACCTTCGGTCAGACATCGGAGAAAGGGACAGCATTTGTCTGCGGGCGAAGCAATCGGAAATAATGATAAATTGCCCCCATGAATCTCGCCCGATAGCTTCGCCCCTAAGCTGGATTGGGACGGTACCTGACTAATCGGGTGAATGATTGTTCAGCTCAAGGGCGAGGCTATCATGTAAATTATGGTCATGATAATTGATCCCGCCTCGCCCCTACATATATCTATTCTACTGCCCGCTCAAGTCCGGTGGCTGACCGAAGGTGTCGAAGCCGCACACAGCCTTCGGCAAAGCTCAATCATCGGAGACATATTCGGATAATCCGTGTCTGCGGGCGAAGCAATCGGAAATTATGACAATTTGCTCCCTTAAGTATCGCCCGATTGCTTCTCCCCTACTTTTTGAACTCTCGTGGCCCGAATCCATCCGAGTCCTTTACACATGCATAATCTATATGGGTAAAGCAGGCGCAGTGACAAAATATGGGATTTATCCCAAACAACCGACTAATACGCCCACAAAAGCGAAACCAGAGCACAGACAAATGTGATAACCAGCGAAATCACAAATGTGACCCGTAATACCGCGCCTTCTTCGCCAATCCGATCGATACTAGCTGCAGCATTCTGAAGTTTAGCCGGTGAGATAACCGAAGCCAGACCCCCTCCAATTCCACTGGCTGCAGCAACAACCACCCCGACTGTACCAATTTGTTGCGCTGTGGAAAGGTGCAGACGAGTCAACATGGCAATCGCGGAGGACTCAGAT
>JBAWYZ010000148.1:0-6153 GCA_037143255.1 Leptolinea sp.
AAGATGGAGTGCCTTACAGGGTTTTTATCTTCTCATTTTTCATGTTTTTGCAAAGACATAATATCAATATTTACCGGAACAAATCCTCTTCCTTTGGACGAATGATTTCCTGCAGCTTTCCATCCCGCAGCGGATACGGAAAGCCCCTGACGTGAACTACAGGAGTGCTTTCAGCGGCCTGCCCCATCACTAGAGAAGCAGCCGCAGCCAATTCATCAACAACGCCTACCTGGGTAATCTGTAATTTGTACCCAAAAAGATCAGGTTCTCCACGCAGATCAACCACACCAGGAATACCGGAAAAACCGATGGACACGCCAACAGTCCCGTTTCGCCAGGCTCGTCCATGCGAATCGATGATTAACACCCCAAATTTCATCCGAAAATGCTTTTCTAATGTTCCGCGTAAATCAAATGCGGATTTACTGGCATTTTCAGGCAGCAGTAGAACCCAATCTTCAGGCGCTCCCGAATTTGAATTCACGTTGGAATGATCAATTCCGGCATTGGCACAAATAAAACCGGCTTTATGTTCTACAATTAACGCCCCAGGTTTGACACGCAAAACCTCTAAGCTCTCTTGAAGAACCAATTCAACAAATCTGGCATCTTTTTTAGCTTTCAAAGCAATTTCTTTTGCACTTTCGGAAGGAACCACTTCCGTCAGGTTCATCAAACGATTTTCGGCCTTGCTGACTATCTTTTGTGCAAATACCCAGATATCACCCTCCAAAGGCGATATATCCGATGTCTGTATTGCAGAAATAATTATTCCGGAAAGGTCATCACCCGAATTGATAATTGGAATCCCGGATAACGGTGTTAGAACTAAAGACATAAATCAACCTGTTAGTGTGGAATGCCCGTGATTCTTATACCAGCAGCGTGAACACCAAATTGCTTGTTTATGCCAATCAATATAGATGTTAATCCTTCGATTACAACGGAGTTTTCAATCGGGCCTGCATCCAGACCAAACAATCCGGTATCGCATACCAGTGCAACGACTTCCGCCCTGGCATCTTTATCACTGCCAGCAACTAAAACATCGCAATCAACCGGTTCACCAGAAAACAAATTTTCATAAGATATGTTTTGAAATGCTGCGACTACTCTGACATTTTCACCCAAAATAGATTGAGCCTGTTGGGCGGCAGATCCTTCTGGAGGCATTTGAACTTTCGTAACCTTAGGAGGAACTAGCGGAACAGTTACATCTACAAGTATTTTGCCTTGAACTTCCCCTTTGATTGATTCGAGCATGTCTTTGTGTGCTGAAAAAGGAACTGTGAGAACCACAATATCCGCTTCTCTGGCAGCTTGCGGATTTTCCAATGCTTTAATAGGAGCTGGTTTTCCTATTAGTCCCAGAATTTCTTCAACTGCGATAGAAGCTTTTTCAATTGTTCGCGAGCCTATGATAATACTATGTCCGGCAAGCGCCCATCGGTATGCCAAACCTTTGCCTTCTTTACCAGTTCCCCCCAATATTGCAATTGTTCTTGGATTTTGCGAATTCATTCTTTTAATTCCTCCGTAAAATTAGGTTAAAACTGCGCCGAATATCGCTGCCAAACATCAGGGGCCAATTTCTTGGCATCTGCAAAAACTTTTTCTTCATCCATGCAAATGATCTTCCTATCTTTCATCAAAATCACGCCATCCACCATAGTAGTTGTAATCATACTCTCATTGAAACCGAACAGAATATGCCACGGTAAGTTACCTGAGGATACCGGAGTATAAGAATGGTAGTCAACCAAAATGATGTCCGCCTGCGCTCCGACAGCCAGAATGCCAACTTTCAACCCTGGGAATTGGCTACTTACCAGATTTCTATTTTGGTAAATTGCCATTTTCGCAACCAGTGATCCGTTCATCCGACGTGGATCACGGTGCCAGAGCTTATGCGCCAGATATGCAGTTTTCCATTCATCCCACATGGTATTGGAAAAACCATCATTTCCGAGACATATCTTTACCCCTGCCCGATCCATGGATTCTACCTCCGCCATCCCAACTCCGTTGTTCATGTTACTGCGCGGCTGGTGGGTTACCCAAACTTTGCTTTCTGCCAGTAATTCAATTTCCCGAGCATCTACGTGAATAGCGTGAGCAACTATAGTTTGCGGCCCAAGAATGCCAAATTTTTGTAGTCGATCCACTGTTCTCAAGCCAGATTTTGCCAGACTATCATATTCATCCGCTTCCGATTCGGCTACATGGATGTGAAAACCTACTCCGTCCGGTTTTGAAATCAGGGATTTTTCGAGTGTTTTATCAGAAACTGTTAGACTTGCATGTAAGCCAAATGAAGCAGAAACCCGTCCATTGGAAGGGCGATTCTTCAAAACGAAATTAGCAAAGCGCGCATTCTCACGAATACCAGCTTCAGCCTGATCTACTCCATTGCGATCTGTGATTTCATAACAAAGGCTGGCTCGAATGCCGGATTGTTCAACAACCGTATAAATTTCATCCAAAGACCCTTCAATAAATCCAGGAGAAGCATGATGATCAAAAAGAGTTGTAGTTCCGTGTCGGATAGCATCCAGAATACATACCTGCGCAGAAGCAGATACTGATTGTCTATCCAATGCTTTATCTAAAGGCCACCATAGTTTTTCGAGAACCTGAATAAAACCTGCCGGGGCTTCACCCGGAATGCCCATTCCCCGTGAATAAGCGCCATAAAAATGTGTATGAGCGCAAATATTTCCGGGCATAACAAACTGCCCTTGTGCATCGAACCGTTCTTCGTCAGGAAATTGTTTAACTATGTCTTGCTGGACACCAATATGGGTGATTAATCCCCCATCAATCCTTAATGCCCAACCCTCCAGTATCCTGTTCTCGTCTTCCCATGTAACCAGTGTGCCATTTGTAATTAACATTCTACAAACTCCTTATACTATTATTGAAGTGAAAATTGTAGCACAACGATTAGTTATTTTGGGTAATATTTGTATTTGCACAGTAGGTATTTTTGGATATCAGCGAAAACTCGCAAAATAAAGCAGAATCAAATTTGTGAGGAGCGCACGTATCAAAATTGAATTAAGTACCTAATGCATTTTATGGTTTTCTCCTTTTTTCGTGTTTTCAGTGTATTTCATGGGTAAATATTATTCATCTGACCTGAAACAATTATTTTTGAATAAAAATTAAGTCACGTAATTTCTTTCATTTTATTGTTAATGGCATATAATCCGATAATCTCACGGATTACTTGAAGGAAATAGAATGACAACAACGCGCGAACAAGCCATTACCTTTGCAAAAAAGAATACCACCCGTTTTGAAGAAAACCTGATTGCGCTAATAAAAATTCCATCAGTTTCTACAGACCCTTGCGCCAAACAGGCAATGCTGCTAACTGCCGAAAAAATCATGGATTTGCTCAACAGCATAGGATTCGTACAGACAGACATTATGCCCACTGCCGGGCATCCCGTAGTTTTCGGACAAATCCAACCCGATCGAGACGATATCCCCACCCTTCTAATTTATGGGCATTACGATGTTCAACCGCCGGATCCGTTGGATCTTTGGAAAACCGGACCATTTGAACCTACCATTATCGGAGATCGACTTTACGGACGCGGGTCCTCAGATATGAAAGGGCAAATAATCGCCAGTCTGGCTGCTGTAGAATCTATTCTAAAACAAGGTGATATCCCCCTCAATATTAAAGTGCTGATAGAAGGGGAAGAGGAGATTGGTTCTCCAAGCCTTGCTGCATTCATCCAGGAGCATAAAGAACTCCTCAAGTGTGATTACATTCTTAATCCAGACTCTGGTCTAATTTCTGCAGATTTGCCGGCCATTACTTACGGATTGCGTGGGCTAGCGTATTTTGAACTCAGGTTCTACGGCCCAAATCACGATTTGCATTCCGGCGGTTTTGGTGGAGCCATCCATAATCCGGCGCAGGCAATTTGTGAAGTGATCGCAAAAATGCATGATGTTAATGGTAAGGTTGCCTTACCCGGGTTCTATGACAAAGTGATTAATCTTTCAGACAAAGAACGAATTGAAATCGCCCGTTTACCAATTGATGATGAATTCTATAAAACTATGACCGGCGTAAATGAACTTTGGGGTGAAAAAGGATTTTCAGCCAATGAACGAATAGGCGCCAGACCCACCCTGGAGATAAATGGTTTGCTCAGCGGTTTCACCGGTATCGGCGCAAAAACTGTTTTGCCGGCCATCGCAATGGCCAAGATTTCCATGCGACTCGTCCCTGATCAAAATCCAGAAGATGTATATGCGCAGTTATCGGAATTTCTCAAAACAAACGTCCCCGCAACTATTCGCTGGGAACTCATAAGTATGGTCGGCGGCCCGCCATGCCTGACAAATCCGGATTTACCTGAAACAAAAGCTATGGCCAGAGCGTTAGAAACCGTCTGGGGCATTCCACCGGTTTTCAAGCGCGAAGGTGGGTCAATTCCTGTAGTTGCCGATATGCAAAAGATACTGGGTGTAGATTCGGTTCTAATCGGATTCGGAATGCCGGAAGATGCCATCCATTCTCCCAACGAATCGCAGCATCTCCCTACGTTACACAGAGGTGTTGAATCTATTATTCATTTTATTTATAACCTTATTGGAAAGTAGGTTTTAATGGCGGAAAAACTACCGTCTTACGGTGGGCAGGCTCTAATTGAAGGTGTATTGATGCGCGGAAGCAAATCTCTTGCTGCAGCTATGCGAAAACCAGATGGTGAAATTGTGATCGAAACCGAACTTCTCACAGGCATCTACACCAATCCTCTGGTTAAAACCCCATTTATTCGCGGTCTGGTCTTGTTATGGGATTCTCTTGGAATTGGAATGCACTACCTTACAGTTTCAGCAAATCTTCAAACCGGAGAAGATGAGAAATTGGAAGGGCCGGTTCTTTACCTTACCCTGGCTGCATCATTGGCAATTGGTATCGGAATATTTTTCCTTGCTCCGGCCGGGATTGGACACCTGGCTATGAATTACCTGGGATGGAGTTCTTGGTGGAGTAATGTCCTTGAAGGTGTTCTTCGGCTCATATTTGCCATCGGATACATTTGGGGAATTGGTAAAATGCCGGATATTGCCAGGGTGTTTGCCTATCATGGGGCAGAACATAAAACTATTAATGCCTTTGAAGCTGGCGCTGAAATGACGCCCGAATCGGTCAGTAAATACTCATTGGAACATCCGCGCTGCGGAACTGCATTTCTTTTAACCCTAATTATTCTATCGGTAATTGTGTTTGCGTTTCTTGGCCCCTTACCCGGCGTTTGGAGATACGTTATCAGGTTGCTGCTCATTTTCCCACTAGCTTCTTTGGCCTATGAAATAATCCGTTTCAGTTCTAATCACCTGTCAAATCCGATGGTCCAGATTATTGTTAAGCCCAATATGGCATTGCAGCGACTTACAACTCGTGAACCATCTTTGGAAATGCTGGAAGTATCCATTACCGCATTCCAAACCATGTTAGTACAAGAACAAAGTCAAATTGCAAAGACGATTCAACTTGCGCATGAAACCGCCTGATCTGAAAATTTGGCAGGCAATTCTTCTAGGTTTTATCGGTGGGGCTGTAACTCTGGCAGCGTTATTTTATATTTCACTTCCCGATAAAATGGTACCTTTGATAATTCTGCCAACTGCTACTTCATCTCCAATTATTGTCTATGTGACCGGTGCAGTCGTCAATCCTGGTGTGCTGCATCTTGCTCCACAAAGCCGGGTACAGGATAGCATTACAGAAGCTGGCGGACCGTTAGAAACTGCCGCCCTGGATCAAATAAATTTGGCTGCCCCAATCGTTGATGGACAAAAAATATATGTTCCCATCAAAGGAGAATTGATCGTTCAACAACAATCTGAAAAAACTACAACCCCAACGGAAACGACTATCATTCATCTGAACACCGCAACGGCAAAAGACCTTGATCTGTTACCAGGTATTGGCGAAGAAAGAGCCGCGGCGATTATTATTGAGCGAGAAAAACGCGGCCGGTTTCAATCTATTGAGGATCTGCTAACCGTTTCAGGTATAAGCAAAAATCTTTTTTTACAAATTCAACCTTTTATCATGCTTGATTAGGGTATGAAAATTCGCAGGAGTATAATTTCATTATGACTACAAAAGATGATTTAAAT
>JBAWYZ010000149.1:0-6148 GCA_037143255.1 Leptolinea sp.
TTCTTCTGCGAGCCATAAAAAAACCAGACTGCCTCCGGCAAGGCTGGCAACCGTATTCCTGAACCTTTCACGCCAATGCCCAACGCAAAAGGATCATTCCAGAAACCAAATCCCCAGGTCCCTGGCAAGGAATTTGCGGCTACTTTGGCTTGCAGAGTCAGCGTCAGCGGTGGGCGATGCAAAAACCGATTACGGTGGAGATGGGTGTAGTCATCCCACTGGACAACCCGGTAAGAACCATTTTTTCCGGCAGGCAGTTCAAAGGATGGTGAAATTTGATTGTTTGTGCTTTTCTGCAACCTTTGCTGCAATTTGAAACCTCAGAATTTTAGGATTTCATTCAGGCGAGAATGATTCCGTTTTATAATACCGTATCATTAAGCAATAATCTATTTTCTGGAGCGTGAATTATGTTAGACATCAATCTTATCCGTGAAAATCCTGATCTGGTACGGGCTGCTTTAGAACAGCGCAGCATGGAATCAACAGTTATTTCACGCGTTTTGGAAATCGACCTACAAAGGCGCAGTTTGTTGATCCAGGCTGAGACCCTTAAAAGTGAACGGAATATAGTATCCAAAGAAATCTCCCAGGTAAAAGACCCGGCTGAGCGCAAATCAAAAATCGAAGCCATGCGGTTAGTTGGAGATCAAATCGCATTGCTGGACGAGCAAATCCGCAAAGTGGAAGCCGACCAACTTGAAATCATTTCCGGACTACCCAACCTTCCGGCCGAAGATACACCTTATGGCAAAGATGACAGCGAAAATATTGTGGTCAGAACGGTAGGTCAAATCCCTTCTTATGATTTCACTCCCATTCCTCATTGGGATTTGGGGCCGAAACTGGGCATCATCAACTTTGATCAGGGCGTAAAGATCACCGGGTCACGTTTTTATGTTCTCTCTGGCGCCGGGGCACGCCTACAGCGGGCGCTAATTGCATATATGCTAGATCTGCACATTCGCCAGGGGTATCACGAACAGTACCTGCCGTTTATGGTCAAAGGGGATGTGTTGTATGGTTCCGGCCAATTGCCAAAGTTCGCCGATAACTTGTACCGAGACCATGAAGAAGATTTCTGGATGGTACCAACGGCAGAAGTTCCTTTGACTGGAATTCACATGAGTGATATTTTGGATGACACCAGCCTACCGCTGCGCTACACTGCTTACACCCCCTGCTTCCGGCGCGAGAAAATGAGCGCTGGGCGGGATGTACGCGGCATCAAACGCGGGCATCAATTTGACAAAGTTGAGATGTACATCTATTGCCGGCCGGAAGAAAGCGCCCGCGAGCTGGAAAAAATGGTGGCAGATGCCGAAGAAACCTGCAAAAATTTGGGGTTGACCTATCGGATTAAACGGTTATGCTCTGGTGACCTTGGTTTCAATGCCCGCATCACGTATGATGTCGAAGTCTGGGCGGCGGGCTGCGCCGAATGGTTGGAGGTATCTTCTATTTCCAATGTGGAAGATTTCCAGGCACGCCGGGCAAACATCAAATACCGGCCGGCGGATGGCGGGAAAGCCCGATTGGTGCACACTCTCAATGGATCAGGACTGGGACTACCGCGCACCTTGATTGCTGTTATGGAGCAATACCAGCAGGTCGATGGTAGCATAGCCGTCCCGGAAGCGCTTAGCCCCTGGATGGGCGGTATTGAAGTCATTCGGTAGGAAACGGTAGATTATGGAATCCGTTGCCCTGGCTTTATTTCAATCGATAGTTTTTACGGTAATGGTGCTTGGGCTGCTCAGTTTGTTGACCAATCTTGTGCCAGGATTGGTGATCATGTGGTTGGCGGCATTGGTGTATGGGATATATGAAGTCATTTCCAATACCTATACAACTGGTGGGATTATCCTTTTCGTATTGATCACCGGTCTTATGGCTTTTGGCAGTGTGATAGATAACATTTTAATGGGCGCCACTGCCAAACAAGCAGGGGCTTCGTGGCTGGCGATAGGACTTTCGATGGTTGCTGGTATCGCTGGTAGTTTCATCCCGTTCTTATTTCCCTTTGGCGGATTAATCTGCGCGCTGGCCGCCATCTTTATCGTGGAAGTCATCCGATTGCGAAATTGGCGCGCAGCGGTAAAATCCACCAAGAGTATGATGGTCGGGTGTGGCTTCTCAGTGCTGGCACGTTTTGGGATTGGGATATTGATGATATTGTTCTGGCTTATCTGGGTGGTTATTAGATAAAAAAGCCCCCAGTTTTCACAAGGGGCTTTTTGAAAAGTTGAGTCTGATTAGTCGTGACTCAAATAGGCTTCCAGCATAATCAAATTGCGTTCGCCGGCTTGCTGTACAACCTTAAATAAATTCTCCATGGTCGAGACTTCTTCCAACTGTTCAGTAACGAACCACCGCAAGAAATCTTGTCCGAGGTAATCTTTTTGTGAGATTGCCAGGGTCATCAAATCATTGATACGACGGGTTACTTCCATTTCCCAATCCAGTGATAACTTGATAGCTTCTTCAACAGACTTGAAAGTGGCTTTGGGTGCAGCAATCGCCGGAATGGCAACATCGCCACCAGTTTCCGAAATATAATGCACAAACTTCATGGCATGTTCGCGTTCTTCTTCGGATTGCTTGTAAAACATCTTGGCCAATTTTTTCAATGCCAGTCCGTCAAAATAAGCGGCGATATTGGCATATTGGTGTGAGGCTTGAATTTCATGCCCCACCTGGTCATTAATAGCGGTTGCTAATTCTTTACTGATTAACATATTTGTTCTCCTTTTCTTGATATACAATGATTATAGCAATTTTTCAGCAATGGTTAACAAGGTTATATATATTAAGTTTATTAACGTTTCCGGGAAGCCAGATAAAGCGCGATAGACCCGGAAACAGCGGCGTTCAGTGATTCAATCCGACCGGTCATCGGCAAGCGGGCGATGATATCGCAGGAACGCCGCACAAGCGGTCGCATCCCATCTGCTTCCCCGCCGACTACTAAAGCCAGGGCGCCATCAAGTTTAATCGTTGATATATCCTGGGCTTCTTCACCTGCATCCAAGCCTATGACCCAAACATTCGCCTGTTTCAATTCTGAAATTGACTGGGCAAGATTGGCTGCAACAATCAATAGATGCTCGCAAGCGCCGGATGATGCATGCACCACGGCAGGAGTTACTCCAGCGGCGCTGTGCGGCGGAATGATCACACCATTCACACCGAAAGCCTCCGCCGACCGTAACAGAGTCCCCAGGTTCTGTGGATCCTGCAGTGAATCCAGAATTAGAAGAAAGGGCTTCTCTTCACGGTTATGAACAGCTTTCAAGATAGTGTGCAAATCTACATAAGGGTAAGGGGAAGTTTCAAGCGCCATGCCTTGCGGATTGCCACCCAGGCTGTCGAGTTGCTGGCGTTTGGCGCGTTCGACGGGAATATTCAACCCACGGGCTAGGGCTAGAATTTCTGTAACCACACCTTTTTCTTCCACACCCTCCGCCAACAATAGGCGAAATGACTGCCTTCGGTGGGCTGATAACGTTTCAAAAACCGGGTTGCGACCGGTGATCCATTCTCTCATCGGGTTAGTCCTTGTGCCAGGAAGTACCATCTTTATTATCTTCCAGCACAATCCCGAGAGCTGCTAACCGGTCACGGATTTGGTCACTGAATGCAAATAGTTTTTGCTTGCGCATCTCAGCGCGCAGTTCGATCAGGTAATCAATAAACGGCGCCGCCGATAGATCGTCACTGGTTTCTTTTTCCAATTTCAGACCGAATACGCTGCACAATTCGTTGATAGTTGCCTGTGCTGGTACGAGAATTTCATTCATGGCGCCGTCTGCGCGTGCCTGATTGATGACGCGCACTAAATCAAAAAGATTGCCCAGAGCGCCAGCGCTGTTAAAGTCATCATCCATTGATTCGATAAATGCCGCACAAGTTTTTTTTACCTGATCTGCCAGGGTTTTCTTCATTTCAATCGAAATATTGGCAGCCCCCGGTTGGGCAGGTTTGAGGGCGGAACGCAATCTTTCCAGACCTTTATCCGCCTGCTCGATAACATCGTCATTGAAGGTCAGCGGGCTGCGGTAACCGGAGTTTAAGACCATAAATCGTAAGGCGCTGGCGGAATGTTTGGAAAGAAATTCGTCAATAGAAACCAGATTCCCCAACGATTTTGACATCTTTTCGCCAGAAAGAGTCAGCATCCCATTGTGAACCCAGTAACGAGAAAACTGTTTACCGGTGAATGATTCGCTCTGAGCTATCTCGTTTTCATGATGCGGAAAGACCAGGTCGTTGCCACCACCGTGAATATCAATTTGTTCTCCCAGGTGGGATAGATTCATAGCTGAACATTCGATATGCCAACCTGGCCGCCCGCGCCCCCAGGGGGTATCCCAGGCAGGTTCCTCTGGTTTGGCAGATTTCCAAAGGGCAAAATCCATAGGATGCTCTTTACGCTCATCAACTTCGATACGCGAGCCGGCTTGCATATCATCCAGTTTACGACCAGAGAGTTTGCCATAATCTTTATCACGAGTGACCCGGAAGTAAACATCCCCATCCACAGGGTAGGCATTCCCTTTATCTATCAACCCTTGAATCATTTCAAGAATTTGCGGCATTTCCTGAGTTGCCCGCGGATTGATACTCGCCGGTAGAATATTCAAATCTGTCAGATGCCGGCGGAATTCCTTGATATACCCTTCGGCCAGATCAAAGGGATCAACCCCCTGTTGGTTGGCACGTAAAATAATTTTGTCATCCACATCGGTAAAGTTCATCACATGCGTGACTTTGTATCCACGGTATTCCAGGTAACGGCGAATGATATCGAAGACCAGCGAAGACATGGCATGTCCAACATGCGCATTGCTGTAGACGGTAGGTCCACAGACATACATGCGCACCTGGTTGGGCGTGATGGTTTCAAAGTCTTCTTTCTTGCGAGATAACGTATTATAAATTTTGATGCCCATAACTTCCTACTCCTGGCTTGATTACATCCGCTCTTCTGAGCGGGCAAAGATCATGCGACCTGCGGCAGTTTGCAGAACCTTGGTAACAACTACATTTAATTGCTGGTTTAGATTACGCTGGCCGTTTTCAATCACGACCATAGTGCCGTCATCCATATACCCTACACCCTGGCCGGATTCTTTTCCTTCCTGAATGACTCGAATGTTCAGGATTTCACCTGGCAGCAGAACTGATTTTACTGCATTGGCCAGTTCATTAATATTTAGAATGGTAACGCCCTGCAATTCCGCCACTCGGTTCAGGTTGTAGTCGTTTGTCAATATAGGGCAGCGTAATTGGCGAGCCAGGGTGACGAGCTTATCATCTACTTCACGGATACCTTCTACATCAATATCACTCATCCGAACCGGGATGACAGGTTCTTTTTGTAGTTGGGCCAAAACTTCCATCCCGCGGCGGCCGCGCTGGCGGCGCATACTATCGGCAGAATCAGCGATATATTGGAGCTCATTCAGAACAAATCGCGGAATTAAAAGTGCCCCGGGCAGGAATCCAGTTCGGGCAATATCGGCGATCCGTCCATCAATAATCACACTGGTATCCAATAGGATTGTGCGGCTTTCAGCCCAACCAGCTCCGCTGGAATCGCTGGCCGAATCTGGACCACCATGCTGGGAAACGCCTTTCAACATAGAGTACAGATCATTTTGCCGCATAGCGAACACTGACACACCCAGGTAACTAAAAACCAGCACACCCAAAAAGGGAAGAACTTCGCTAAGCGGTTTAGGTAACAGAGATAATGGAAATGCAAGCAGAGCGGCGATAACTAACCCGGCAACTAGCCCTACCAGAGACGCGAATAGTTTTTGCGGTGAAATGCGGCCGAGGATGTTCTTCACAGCGCGAATGGGGCGCGTGGTAAGGTAGGGGGAAAGAACCAACCCGACTAGCGCACCAACCAGTCCAAAAGTAAAGGAGTATTGTTCAAGCGTGTATCTCGTTGGGCTGTTGAAAACGGCAATTTGCCCCAGTGATGTACCCCAATAAACGCCTAAAATAGAAAAAGCAATCATTCCAATGAGTCGAATCAAAAAATCTGAAGACATAGAATTCTCCTGATGCTGTTAAAGTTCGGAAAAATAAAAAATAAATCCGCTAAATAGATGATAGCACTCTTCAACCTGTGGGTCAA
>JBAWYZ010000150.1:0-6137 GCA_037143255.1 Leptolinea sp.
CCGCCAATAAGCGGCAAGCAAATGCAGCATAAAACTAGTACTACCACCAGGACTATGATCAAAGTCTTGTTGGATTTCTTGGGTTGCTGCATAGGTGGCGGTAAATCGGGTGATTCTTGAAACGGTGTGGGATTGGGTACGTCTTGCATGGGTTCCTCCTCAGGATTAGATTATTGGATTCCGTTCATATAGGGGGCAAAACAGATTGGCATACTGACGAGACCGCCGAATACCAGCAGGGCAAAACACCCTCCAGCAATAGCCAAACCAATATTGAGATACCCCAGAACCAAACCGGCTGTGGCCAGGCCTTCACCGCCAATTCGTCCTCGATTATTACGAATTTGATTTTTGGCAATGTGGCCAGCAATAACGGCAATTAGACCGCCCAGACCAAAAACGCCAAGCCAGCCAAGAATGCCAGAGATCAGGCTAAAAATCGCCCATCCACTGGTTTCAGTTACCATCGGTTGTTGGTAGTTCGGATTGTTCATCATAGCCTCCAGTTGATTGATTCTACTTCTTATTGTACAAAATTATGCAACAGATTGCGAATCCTTCTCTCGGCTATGTTTCATCCGGAAAACAATCCAGGCAGTAATGATGATAATAACAGCCGCGATGATGACGGGAATGACCACTGATAGAAAGGAAACGAGCAATGATACAAAATCTTCCGCCATGGAAACGGCTACGTTAGCGGTTCCGCCAGTGGTTGCAGTTACGGCTGGTCGTAATAGACCGGCTTTGGCCACATGCACACCGCCGGCGATGAGCAAACCCAACCCCATTGCCAAAACAGGATGGACATTGGTCACAACATTGGCGCTGGCCGCGAATGCAACAGCTCCGGCAGCCGGACGCACAAAGGTCTGGATGACATCATTGAAATGATTTACCGCCGGGATTTTATCAGCGAAAAATTCAACCAATGAAAGCCCGACTAGAATTCCAATAATCCACCAATCCGTCAGAATATTCCATGGCTCACGCAGATTTATCAAATGAGTAAATTTTGCCAAAAGTGAAATGGTTAATAATGGAATATAAGCATTCAACCCGGCGCTGGCTGAAAGTCCAAAGGCAGAAAAAATATTCAAAAGTTCCATCGTTTCTCCTATCTCTTTTCTACCATTAGTATACGTAAAAAATCATAAAAAGTTGAACCCATTCCATGAATTGGTAAAGTAAAAGCGAACAATATCAATGGCAAATATCTGAAAAATTGCCAGTGCAAACCCGGCAGCCAGATAACCGAAAATTTCTTTCCAGGCTCGGAAGGTATTATCTTTCTTAAAAAGCATCATCCAAACCATTGAATAGATTAACCCCAGAATTAACAGCACCGTTGCAGCAGAGAGAATCGCCAACGGATATAGCAGCAACGCATTACCGGTCAATAGCAGGCCGCTGACGACCAGAGATGCCGCCAATATTGGTAAAAAGACTCGCCACTCATGGATGATTGGGGATGGATCACAATGCGACCAATAGGTTTGATGAAGCAAGGGAACAAGAATCGCACCCATGCCTACCCCCATTCCGGTTCCGGTCAAGAGCCGCAGAAAATTATTGGGTTCATAAATGCCCGGCATATTGGGAAACAGATGCAAATAAGAGTTGACGCCATCAATTCCAAAAAAAATAACAAAAATTCCCAGGACGATCAAAAATTTCAGCGGTGGAAAACCGCTGCGCCTTCCATGGAAGAATTGAATGATAATAGCGGTAAGAGCCCCAAGATACATACCTGAGCAGCGGGCACAAAGTGGAAGCTGGCGCTCGCCAAACAGAAAAGATCGGGCTTCAATGCGGTGGCAAACAGCATACCCAACGGCATCAGCTTTGCCCAATAACCCGGGTGGCGTGTAATATAACCAGCCAAAGAGCAGGGCAGCCAACGCCAGTAATGCGATCCAGGTGAAGCGGTCAAAGGTAGGAAGGTTTCGGTGTGGTTGCATAATCATTTGATTATACTCACGGATAAGGGAAGGAAGTTGTGAGAATAGGATCAGTATGCTATAAATGTAAGCAAGGTGATTTTAATAAATTTTCTCTGATTGGAGTAAAACAATGGTCTTTTCCCGCTTGCTCGTCCCGGCGATTTTGGCTGTTATGTTATCCTGTTTCTGCCTGCCGGCTGCTTTGACCCCCAATTTTGGTCTGAATAACCCAACCCCAACCAGCGCTTCCAAACACAGCGAAGGGCGAAAGTCCACCCCTACCCTGGTGGAACCCAGCCAGGCGTCGCCACCCAAGCCAACTCCCGCTCAGGCAAAGCCCAGTCAGACGCCGCTGCCCGAACCTACCGAAAACGAGAATGCACCATTGGCGCTTCCAGCCGAGATGAGTGGAGGAGAATCAGAAAAGCCGTCTTTAGACCTTAATAATTCCTATATCGCTGATTATGGTTTATATAAGGTGGATTACCCGGCTGGATGGTCAACATCTAGAATCGGAGGCTGGCATGTTATCTGCATGGACCATGATAAATTCGTCTGTTTTAATGCACAAACCGAGGAGTTAAATGGCAGAGACCTTAGCGCTTTTATGAATGACACGTATGAGATTTTTAAACGCTCGGTGGGTGAATATAATATGTTCAAGCGCGAAGAAATCCAACTGAGTGGTTATCCGGCCGTAATGTTTGAGCAAAGTTATAATTTCGAGGGTGAATATAATCAGGGTTTTGCGGCATACCTGATAAACGAAAACAAGAATACCGGGTACATCGTGCAGGCTGTGATTGCCAATAATATGGAAGATTACGACCTCTATTACGAAACCTTGCGAAATATGGTTTACAGCTTTTCGGTCGGTGAACAGAAGGATTGGAAGTGATATTTATGATACTTTTACAATGCCAGAATAGGAACCGGCGGTCTCGAGGGTATTACGGTTAATATTCAGGACAGGTAGAGCTAAGGTAGCCTTTCTTGATCTCACTCCATAGGCGGTTAGTATCTACATTTCCATTTTTATCCCAGAGCAGCCCATATTGATTGAATAAATAATCACGATGCCCGCTGTATCCCAGGTAATCCAATTCGGCCGCGAAGGCATAAAACTCTTTCTGCACCGTACAGCCGCATTTCATGCCTCCATACCACTCCATGCCGTGGGTCAATTCATGAGTCAGCGTCTCGGCCACTAGAAAATCTGCCTGATTTAAGCTGGAGGCAGGGATCAGCACTTTGCCATCTGAGCGGTGGTCACAGACGGCTCTAAAACATGCCACGGCACCCTTTCCGCACTGGTTATCGGGGGTAACAATGACCTGAGTCCAACCTTTCAAGTTGTCATTTAGAATTTCTTTCAATACAGGCAAATCAGCCTGAGCGATCATGTAATAATACTTCAACGCTCTTGCATCCCAAGTTTCTTCGGGGGTGGCAGGTCGATCGGGATGGCCGGATTTCGGGGCGGCGGCCGGTTTGTTTGATTCGGGCGCTGGGGCGGCCTTTCCTTGAATCTGAAATTTAGTTGAACGAGCCAATTCTTTTTCGAGATACAGGTTCAGGGTGTAATTACCAGCTACCAGCGGGGCATTATCATTAAGTTCCAATGAACTGGAATGAATGCCTTCGGTTGAATCCGACCAATTATAGTCATCAAGTCCCAACTGCTTCCCATCCCGAATCCATTCTACCGAATAAATTGTGTCAGAGATTATGTTAGAGAAAGGGAAAACTGCATAGACGATCTTGATACCCTCATTAAAAACCTTAGAAGGGCCTATTGGGAAATTATTTTCGTCGATATCAGTGGCCATTGTGATTGGGCCAAAAGATGGGAAACTGGCCTGTACGTTTTGCTCAGGCGCTTCAGTTGCGGAGTTTTCAGCCTCAATATTGTTGGTTTGACTCTGGGCAATGGGAGCGGCCACATCAAAAGCGGCTGTCTGCACCTGATCTTTATCGATGTAAAAAGTCAGAATAAAATGACCACTTAAGCCCTCTGGGTCCTCCAGAGTGTAAGCCTGCCAGCCTTGTGTGCCATTATCCCAGTCTTCATCACGGGATTCAACATCCACCGCCCCATTCTGGGTCCATACCCGGCTCCATTTTTGGCCGTCCTTCATATTCTGAAAAGTAAAATAAGCCCAGACAATATTGGTGCCTGCCGGAAAAGAACTGCTCGGTTCCAGACATTTTCCATCATCACTGACATCAGTACAAAAAGTGATCTTGTTGATCTTACTTGATTCACCTCTTAGGCTGCTAAATAATTGGATCGGTGAATTGCAAGTAATGCTAACCAGGGACAGCAGGGCGACCAAACATAAAATGGGTTTTTTTATATTCATGATGATTTTCTCTCCAGCAATATTATCTGAATAAGATTGAATATCCTGATGAGAATTATATAATGATTGGATGCAAAATTCAACACGCATCCTTGATCTGGCCGAATGAATAATGATTGCGCTTCGCAAGCAGTTCAGAACCTGGTTATCATGACTCTCACTCTGCATACACAAGAACAACCTGACAAAGGCATTTTCTCAGTTTTATTTTGAATACTGTTCATGAAACAGAGGAACAATTTGATATTACAACCAAAATGAGCCGTTTCGTCCAAACAAGGGCGGCATCACTCATCAGTGAATGCAGGCAGGGAAGGACTTCCCGGCTCGTAATGACATATTTTTTGAATCAAACCGCCCGCCATACCTGATATAAACCCAGGTTACCAGTGTGCCCGTCATGGTAAGCGGTGGATTCAACCTTCCAACCAGTTTGCACAGCCAACCCTGCCAGATCTGCTTCATTAAACATATGCACATAGCGCAATCCAGCACTCTGGGGTGATCCTTTGGATGACTGGCGCCAATCCAACAGCACATCACCAGCTTCGACTTGATCATCCTGCAGACCGGCATCCGACCAGGGCTGATGACGCGCCATCAATTTAGGGCTATGCTGAATCTGCCAAACACTGAGGATAAATCCTGTCCCCGGTTTAACCAGCGAGCGCGCTTGGTTCAAAAAATCGATTCGGTGATTATCTCCGGGTAAGTGATGCAAGACGGCAAATGCAAATAATTCGTCAAAAGGAGTACCCTCAATATCTGTGTGCCAATCTGGAGCCATCAAATCGCGCTGGTGAAAGGCGACCCCAAGTCCACTTGGTAATTCCGGCGGCAATTCGCGGCGGGCTTCCGCCAAAAGACCGGCGCTGAAATCCACCCCCATATATAAACCCCGCCTGTAGGTGCCATCCAGGCGCGGCCTTGTCCAGTACTGGGCCAGGGCGCCGCTGCCGCAGCCGAGGTCCAGGTATCGTCCATCCGGTAGATCCTGCACCAAATGGCGAACGCCATCCTGAATACGCCGACGGGTGGACGCAAATGATTCAGCATAATCCTGGTAAAATCTGCGGTTAATCTCTAATAAAGCGTGTACAATCGTTTCATTCATAAACCATATTATAAATTCAACTGTGAAGATAAATTTGATGGAAGATATTGAAAAATGGACGGAAGCCCGCCAGATCACGCCCGAAAAATTGACGGCGGCACGCATCATTCTTGAAGAAGTAAAAGCCGGCAAGGATGTCTTTGACGCCATCCGTAAAAATCCCCTGCCCGGTGTGGGGCATATTGCCAAGCACACATTAGTGGTAGCATATCGGCAACTCGTCGCCAGTAAAGAATGGCCGGAGGATGCGGATTTTCTGAAACGCATCCGCCTCAAGCCAATGCGCACACTTTCCGGAGTGACAACTGTTACTGTATTGACCGGACCGCATGTCTGCCCGGGAGAGTGTATCTTCTGCCCGGATGACGCCCGACTGCCCAAGAGTTACCTGTATGGTGAGCCAGGTGCCATGCGCGGCATGCAAAACAACTTTGACCCATTCCTGCAGGTTTCTACTCGAATTGTAGCGCTGGAAGCTGTGGGACACCCCACCGACAAGATTGAATTGCTCATTCTGGGCGGGACGTTTACCGCCTATGATCCAGAATATCAGGAATGGTTTATCAGGCGCTGCTTTGATGCCATGAACGGGTACGATGCCAAGACGCTTGAGGAAGCTCAACTGGCTAACGAGGACGCCGATCACCGGAATGTCGGACTGGTGATTGAAACCCGGCCGGACGAAATCAATGCGGCAGCGCTGGCACGTATGCGTTT